>NZ_CALPCU010000001.1:0-235856 GCF_943193085.1 Vermiculatibacterium agrestimuris
GCGCTCCTACGGAGCGCGCCCTTTCCTTTGTAGGGTTCAGTCGGACAGGTACTGCTTTACAAGCTCTTGGAGCAGTTCGTCCCGATCCAGCTTGCGGATGAGGGAGCGGGCGTTGTTGTAATTGGTGATATAGGTGGGATCCTCAGAGAGAATGTAGCCCACGATCTGGTTGATGGGGTCATATCCCTTCTGCTTGAGAGAATCGTAGACTGAAGTGAGGATGGCTTTGATCTCCTGATCCTTTTCGTAGCGGATGTTGAATTTTCTGGTGAAATCCATATCTTCCATGTGGGACACCTCCCTTTGGGGTATATTGAGATTGTACTCGAAAAATGGCGTGGTGTAAAGAGAAAAGAGGTAAATTTTATTTTTCTTTAATATTACAAGCTCAGCGCAGCACGGCCCCCAGCTCGCGCTTCAAAGTATCCAGGATACTCTTTACATCCTCGTCGGCCTCCTCGGCAGTGAGGCTTCTGTCGTCGGCGCGGAGAACCAGGTTGAAGGCCACGCTCTTCTTGCCCTCGTCCACGCCTTTGCCCCGGTAGATGTCAAAGAGGGAGACATCCTTCAGCAGGCCCTTGGCCCCCTTGCGGATGGCAGCCTCCAGCGCCCCTACGGTGACAGCCTCGTCGCAGACCACGGCGATATCCCGGGTGACGGCGGGGAACTTGGGCAGGGGAGTATAGACGGGATCGGAGCCCTTGACCGCCATCAGAGCTTCAAAGCTGAGCTCGGCGCAGTAGAACTGCGCGTCTACGCCGTAGTTTTGGGCCACCAGGGGATGGATCTGTCCGAATACGCCTAGTACGGTATCCCCGGCCAGGACCTGGGCACAGCGCCCGGGGTGGTAGGAGGGAGCGTCCGTGACGGCCTGGAAGGAGATGTTCTCCACCCGCAGCTCCCGCAGAAGAGCCTCGATGGAGCCTTTGAGAGCAAAGAAGTCGATCCCATCGCCGTATGCGCCCATGGAGAGGAACTTCTTTTCCTGGGCAAGCCCATCCTCCCCGCCGGGGAGGTAGATTCGCCCCACTTCGTAAAGCCGGGCGTTTTTGTTCCGGTAGTTGTAGTTCCGGGTCAGGATCTCCAACATGGAGGGCAGAGTGGTGGTCCGCATGATGGAGGTGTCCTCCCCCAGGGGGTTCAGTATCCGGAAGGATTCCCGCCGGGGATCCTCAGCCCCCCAGCCGATCTTGTCATAGTAGGTGGGGGAGATGAAGGAGTAGGTGATGATCTCATCGTACCCCATGGCCCGGCAGGCCGCCCCCAGGGTCCGCTCCACCTGCTGGGTAGGAGAGTAGCCTCCCTGGGTAGTCTGGCCCCGCATAAGGGTGGTGGGGATGTTGTTGTAGCCGTAGAACCGGGCTACCTCCTCGGCCAGATCCGCCATCCGCTTCACGTCCCCCCGCCAGGAGGGAACCTTGATCACGCCTCTCTCCTCGGTGGTCTCAAAGCCCAGCCGCTGGAGGTAGGTATACATCACATTCTCCGCCACATCGGTGCCCAGCAGGGCGTTGATCTTCTCCGGCTCCAGCTTCAGAAGGGTGGGCTGGGGAACGTAGTTGAGGATGTCGATGACCCCGTCCACCACCTCGCCGGCCCCCAGCAGCTCCACCAGTTCACAGGCCCGCTCCACGGCGGGGAGGGTGTTCATGGGATCCAGACCCTTCTCAAATTTGGCGCTGGCCTCGGTCCGCATACCCAAGGCCAGGGCGCCCTTGCGGATGCAGGTGCCGTCAAAATTGGCTGACTCAAAGACCACGTCCACAGTGTCTTCGACGATCTCGGAGTTGAGTCCTCCCATGATGCCCGCCAGACCCACGGCCCGGGTCTCATCAGCGATGACAAGGTGGTTGGCGTTCAGGGTGTGCTCCTTGCCGTCCAGGGTGGTGAGCTTTTCGCCCTCCACTGCCCGGCGGACAATGATCTTTCCGCCCTTCACATAGCGGTAGTCAAAGGCGTGCATGGGCTGGCCGTACTCCAGCATCACATAGTTGGTGATGTCTACGATGTTGTTGATGGGCCGCACTCCCATGGCCCGGAGCCGCCGGCGCATCCACTTGGGGGAGGGGGCGATCTTCACATTGCGCACCATCCGGGCGGTGTACCGGGGCACCAGGTCGGCCGCCGGGGTCTCCACGTCCAGCAGCTCAGGGAGCACTCCCTGGGCTCCGCCCTTTACCTCAGGGGTATGGAAGCAGCAGGGCTTGTCAAAGGTGGCGGCTGCCTCCCGGGCCAGACCGATGACCGACAGACAGTCGGGGCGGTTGGGGGTGATCTCAAACTCCACCAGGGTGTCGTTGACCCCGATGACCTCCTTGATGTCGTCCCCGGGCTTGCAGTCCTCCTGGAGGACAAAGATGCCGCTGGGCCGGCAGTTGGGGAACTCGGCCTGCTGGGCGTGGAGATCTTCCAGGGTGCAGATAGTCCGGGTCTTGGTGTTGAAGGCCACCAGATCCATGGAGTGGAGGTTGGGGCAGACGGTTTCCACCGTGGTGCCCACAGGCTCCCCGTTCTCCTTCCACATCAGGCCGCAGGACCAGCGCCCATCCTCCGTGGGGGCCACCGTTCCCACCCCGGCGCAGACCACCGGCCCGTAGATCTTGTCCCCGGGCTGGATATCAGCGGAGATGGAGGGCTTTTCCGGATCCAGGGGATGATAGTCCCCCAGAATAGCGGCGGGGGTGATGGCGGCGTAGGGGAAGTCCCGCTCGTCCAGCCCCAGTTCGCTGAGGGAACAGAGCATCCCCTTGGACTTTACCCCCCGCAGGTTCCCACGGGAGATATGGACGCCCCCGGGGAGCCAGGAGTTGTCCTTGGCCACGGGGACCAGGTCTCCAGCGTGGATGTTCCAGGCGCCGGTGACGATCTGCACTGGCTCATCCTGGCCGATATCCAGCTGGCAGACCCACATATGGTCGGAGTTGGGGTGCCGCTCCATGGAGAGGATGCGCCCCACCACCACGTTCTTGATCTCGGCGCCCAGGTCGGTGTAGGTCTCCACCTTGGAGCCGGACAGGGTCATAGCCTCGGCGAAGTCCCGGTCGCTCACCGGGCCCACGTCCACAAATTCACTTAACCATTCACGGGAAAGATTCATACAGAAAACTCCTCTTTTCGTTTCATCAGCGGTGGAATACCCGCTGTTCAGTCCCACTCGATCTCGCTGCCGTGCTCCCGGACCAGGCGGCAGAGGGCTTCTTCGTTTTCCGCCAAGGCACGGATGATGTCCTCGAAGCGCTTCGCCCTGGCTTCGTTTTCTACTGTCAGAGGCCAATAGGCCACATACATCCCCGCCTCCGGGTCCGTCTTCATGTCCGTCAGGATGTCCGGATCGTTCTGTTCCAGATAATACCGAAAAAAGGCCTCCCAGTTGTAGCCGTTCATATAGGCGTCCTCACAAGCGGCGTTCATCTTTTCGCCGAGGGCAAGAATACTCTCATGCTCGGCGTTTAAAAGGACCTCTATACTTTCCCCACAGGGAAAAACCTGAACATAGTCTGCCATACGCCGTCCCTCCTTTAGAACTGCTCCAGGAACCGCACGTCGTTTTCGAAAATGAGCCGCAGGTCGGCGATCTTAAACCGGCGCATGGCCGTCCGCTCCAGCCCCATGCCGAAGGCCCAGCCCGACCATTCCTCCGGGTCGATGCCAGCCATCTCCAGCACCCGGGGGTGGATCATGCCGGCGCCTAAAATCTCGATCCAGCCCTCCCCCTTGCAGGTGGGGCAGCCCACGCCGCCGCACTTGTGGCACTGGACGTCCATCTCACAGGAGGGCTCGGTGAAGGGGAAGTGGTGGGGGCGGAACCGGGTGACGGTGCCCTTGCCGAAGAGCTGCTCGGCCAGCAGATTCAGGGTGCCCTTCAAATCGGCCATGGTCACGTTCTTGTCGATGACCATGCCCTCCACCTGGTGGAACATGGGGGAGTGGGTGGCGTCCACCTCGTCCTTCCGGTAGACCCGCCCGGGGGCGATGATCCGGATGGGCAGGGGCATGGTCTCCATGGCCCGCACCTGCATGGGGGAGGTCTGGCTGCGGAGCATCACCCGGCTGTCCTCATCAAAGTAGAAGGTGTCCGACCAGTCCCGGGAGGGGTGGCCCTCTTCGGCGTTGAGTTTGTCGAAATTATAGGTGGCCAGTTCGATCTCCGGGCCGTCCAGCACGGTGAAGCCCATGCCGATGAAGATGTCCTTGATCTCGTCCAGGGCCAGGTACATGGGGTGCTTGTGGCCCAGTGTGGGGACGGTGCCGGGGATGGTCACGTCCACCGCCTCCAGCTTCAACTTGTGCTCCAGCGCGGCGGCCTCCAGCTTCTTGGCCTGAGCCTCCAAAGCGGCCTCCAGGTTTGCCTTCACCTCGTTGACCAGGGCGCCCATCTGGGGCCGCTCCTCGGCGGACAGGGAGCCCATCTGCTTGAGAAGGTTGGTGAGCTCGCCCTTTTTGCCCAGGTATTTGACCCGGAGGGCGTCCAGATCGGCAACGGCCTGGGTGCCATCCAGGGCCGCCAGGGCCTCCGCCCTGATTTTTGACAGCTGTTCTTTCATACTCCTCTAAACTCCTTTATTTGGATGTGAAGAAACGAAATGACCGGAAGGCGGCGCTTTGTTACCGGCAGCGCCGGACGAACAAAAAAGCCTTTCCTCCCCATACCTGGGGACGAAAGGCTCACCTTCCGCGGTACCACCCGCATTTGTACGCTTGACGTACACACTCTTGCCCCGATAACGGAGGGCCATCCGTCCGCGTCTTTCCCCGCGGCGGCTCCCAGGCGAACCAAGCGACACGCTCCGGGCCGGCTCTCAACCGGTGGCCAGCCCTCTCTGGAGAAGCGCAAACACGCTATTTTCCTGTTCAAAGCCTTGCTGCTACCGTCCTTTATACCACAAAAACGGTTGAAATGCAAGAGGAAAATGCCTATAATGGGACTGACATGAAGGAGAGGGGCGGTTTGGATGAAAGAGACAGCATGGCAGGCCGGCAGGGATGGGAAGAGCGGCCCTGCTGCGGCGGCGGAGCGGCCCTGTCTGGCCCACCGGAGGCAGGAGGCCCACAAGGGGGATTTTGGTAAAGTGTTTATCCTTGCCGGCAGCCGGGGCTTCACCGGAGCCCCCTGCATGGCCGCCCGGGCCGCTGTCCGGGGCGGCGCGGGGCTGGTGACGGTGGGAACGCCGGAGGAGGTTTACCCCATCGTGGCCGCCAAGTGCTGCGACGAGGCCATGGTCTGGCCCGTCCCGGATTCCTATAAGATCCTGTTGGAAAAGGCCGAGAGCGCCGACGTCCTTTTGATAGGCCCCGGACTGGGGCAGGCCGCCCGGGCAGAGAACTGGGTGCTGGGCCTGTTAAGCGATATTACTTGCCCCATTGTTTTGGACGCCGATGGTCTAAATATTCTTTCCCGCCATATAGATGTGTTGGACAAACGCTCCGCGCCCACTGTCCTCACCCCTCACGAGGGGGAGTTTGCCCGGCTGTCGGGCTGCGTCCTGCCCATTGGCGACCGGCTCTCCGCCGCCCGGGATTTTGCGGGAGGGCATCCCTGTACGCTGGTGCTGAAGGGCCACCGTACCGTCACAGCCTATCCCGACGGCAGGTGCCGGGTAAACACCACGGGCAATCCCGGCATGGCCCGGGGCGGCAGCGGGGACGCGCTGGCCGGCCTGATGGCGGCCCTTTTGGCCCAGGGAGAGGACGTCTCCACCGCTGTCTGGCTCCATGGACGGGCGGGCGACCTGGCCGCGGCGGAAAAAGGGGAGCGGGGTATGACGGTGGGCGACCTTATAGAGGCCATCCCCTATGCGATGAAGGAGTGCGAGGAGGAGTAAAACGTGCGCAAACGGCTTTGCGCGCTAATGATGACCCTCATTCTCCCCCTGACCGCCTGTGGCGGGGCCGGGGAGGAGAACGAGGCCGAGACGCTGTTGCAGCAAGCCCGGAGTAGGTATTTGGAGATGACCGCCTGCCAGGGACACATGGACATGACCGCCGACTACGGTCAGCGGGTCTATACCTACGGGGTGGATTTTTCCTGGGAGAAGGAGGGGGAGACCCTGCTGACCATCACCGCCCCGGAGAACGTGGCGGGGGCCGTGGCCCGTATCGCCAGGGGAGAGACCGCCATGGAGTATGATGGAGTTATGTTGGAGACCGGGCCGTTGGATGCCGCGGGCCTCAGCCCCATAGACGCGGTACCCGCCATTTTGACCTGCCTTCGGGAGGGCTTTCTGGCGGAGTGCGTTCTGGAGGACTGGGATGGGGAAACGCGGCTCCACCTGATAAACCGGGATCCCAACGCCGAGCCGGGGACGGGGACGGAGACCGATTTGTGGCTGGACAGAGAGAGCCTGGCCATTGTCAGGGCCGAGCTCAGCGACGGCGGCTTTACGGTGCTCCGGTGCGACTGCGCCGGCTTTGTCATGACCCTGCCGGAGAGCGGGGAGACTTGACCGGAAGGCGCTCTGGGAGTACAATGACCTTACCAAAGAAAAGGGGAGATACCTATGGACGTTCAGCCCCGCCGCACCTGGGCGGAGATCGACCTGTTTGCCTTGGAACACAATTATGAGACCCTTCGTGCCATGCTGCCCCATGGCTGTAAGCTCCTGTGCCCGGTGAAGGCGGACGCTTACGGCCACGGGGCCGTTCCCGTTGCCCGCTGGCTGGAGCGGCTGGGAGCGGACTATCTGGCGGTGGCCTGCCTGGATGAGGGAATCGAGCTGCGCCAGGGGGGCGTCAAGGCCCCCATCCTCATTTTGGGCTATACCGACCCGCTCTGGGCGCAGGAACTGCTTGCCCACGACCTGACGCAGACCGTCTTTGACCCTGAGGCAGCCCGGGCCCTCTCCCGGGCGGCGGTAGAAGCGGGCAAGACCCTTACCGTCCACATGAAGGCGGACACGGGAATGACCCGGCTGGGCCTTCTGTGCGATGGAGAGGACATGGACAAGACGGTGGAGACGATGCGGGAGATGCACGCCCTGCCCGGTCTGAATTGGGAGGGAGTCTTTACCCACTTTGCCGCCGCTGACGGCAGTGAGGAGTACACGATGCTCCAGTTCACCCGGTTCCTGGAGCTGCTGGACAAGCTGGAGGCAGAAGGGGTGAAATTTCCCCTGCGCCATTGCGCCGCCAGCGCCGCTGTGTTATACTATCCCTGTACTTATCTGGATATGGTGCGTCCCGGCATCGCCCTGTACGGTCACTATCCGTCCCCTGACAGCGAGGGTTTGGACGGCCCCGGCCTGGAGCCCCTCATGACGCTGAAGACCAGGGTCATCTCGGTGAAGGACGTGCCCGCCGGAACGCCGGTGAGCTACGGCTGTACCCATACGCTGGAAAGGCCCACCCGCTTAGCGGCCATTGCCATCGGATACGGCGACGGCCTGCCCCGGGCCTGCTCGGACAAGCTGAAGGTTTGGGTGAAGGGCGCCCTGGCGCCTGTGGTGGGGCGCATCTGCATGGATCAGTGCATGATCGACGTCACCGGGATCGACGGTGTGAAGCCGGAGGATGAGGTGGAGGTCTATGGCCCCCATGTCCCTGTGGAGGACGCCGCCGCCCTGGCGGGCACTATCCAGTACGAGCTTCTGTGCAACGTCAACAAACGGGTGCCCCGTCTCTACAAGCGGGCGCCCCGGCAGGCGCGGAGCTGACACCATCCCGGCGCTCCCTGCGTACAATGACTCGGGGAGGTCAACGCCGGATCGGCGGGTGGATCCCACCAAAAGCGAGTAAATCGCAGAGAGATGGGTATAAATCCCGCCGCCCCGTGGGAAAATCATAGTGACCGATGAGACCGGGCCCGGCCCGGCGTCAACGGTGACTTTGAACCGCGGAGAGTGAGCCTTGTGGACGTCAGCGTGAAGCGCGGAGACATTTTTTACGCCGATCTGAGCCCAGTGGTGGGCAGTGAGCAGGGGGGCGTGCGGCCGGTACTGATCATTCAGAACGACACCGGCAACCGGCACAGCCCCACCGTCATCGCCGCCGCCATCACCTCCCAGACCGGCAAGGCCCGGCTGCCGACTCACATTGATCTCTCGGCCAACACCTACGGCCTGCCCAAGGATTCCGTGGTGCTGCTGGAGCAGATCCGAACATTGGATAAAAAGAGGCTGAGAGAGTATATGGGGCGGCTGGACGAGGAACAGATGCAAAAGGTGGATGGGGCCATCGCCGTGAGCTTTGGCCTGCGTCCGAGACAGATGGTATGAGCAAAGTGGCGGGGAGGGGCACGCTGGGGCGGGCCCGCCCCAGCCACTGGGACTGGAATTTGTACATAGGAGGAACTTCCATGAAGAGCGGAAAGTGGACAAGCCGTCTGGCCTGCGCGGTGCTGGTGGCGGGAGTCATCGGCGGCGTGGCCTTTGCCGCGGGCACCCAGGGCAGCCAGGACGATCCCCTGGTGACTTTGAGCTATCTCAACGAAAAGGCCCTGCCCGAGATCTTGCGGCAGGTAGAGGCCAAGCTGGACGAGCGGGAGGCGGCCCTGAACAAGAAGCTTCAGGAGGGGGGACAGAGCGCCTTCACCACCGTGGAGCTGAAAGCGGGAAAGACCCTGACCCTCTCCGCCGGCAGCCAGCTTCTGCTGCGGCAGGGGGGCCTTACCACCACCGCGCCGCTGCTGGACGTCACTGACGGCGTGCCCCATAACGGCGGCGAACTGGCGGCCAACCACCTCTATTTGGCCACCGGGGACGCTCAGCAGCTCACCGCATCCACTGCCGTCACCCTCATGGTGCTGGGCAGCTGGAAGTGAGGCGGAGTATGGGATTTCGTGAGATGCGCCGGAAAAATCAGGCCCTCTCTCCGGAGGAGTGCGCCGCGGTACTGGCCCGGGGCACCTCCGGGGTGCTGGCTCTGGCCGGGGACGACGGCTACCCCTACGCCGTACCTATGAGCTACATAGCCGACGGCGGAAAGATCTATTTTCACTGCGCGGTGACAGGCCATAAGCTGGACGCGATCCGCAGCAGCGATAAGGCCTCCTTCTGTGTGATCGATCAGGATCAGGTGATACCGGAGAGATTCACCACCGGCTTTCGCAGTGTGATCGCCTTCGGCCAGATCCGGATCATGGAGGAGGACGGAGAGCGGCGGATGGCTCTGGAGAAGCTGGCGGAGAAATACAGCCCCAATATTTTGCCCGCGAAGACCCAGGAGGAGATCCGGGACGGCTGGGGCAGGGTCTGCCTGCTGGAGTTTTCCGTGGAGCATCTCTCCGGCAAAGAGGGCCGCGAGCTGGCGGAAAACCGGCAATAGAGCAAAGGAAAACAGAAAGAGCGGAAAGCTGATGCTTTCCGCTCTTTTTTCTGGATTTAAAGGAAACAGATCACCTGGTACATCATAAAAAAGTGGCAAATGCTGCCCAGGAGGATGAAAAGGTGGAAGATCTCATGGCAGCCGAACCGGAGGTTGTTCCGCCCCGGCCATTTGACGGCGTAGAGCACGCCTCCCACGGTATAGAGCCCTCCGCCCGCCAGCAGCCAGGCCATCCCGGAGGGGGGAAAGGCTTGCAGGAGAGGGTAGAAGGCCACCACGGCCAGCCAGCCCATTATCAGGTAGACCCCGGCGGTGAGCCACCGGGGAGCGCCGATCCAAAAGAGGGACAGGGTGCAGGAGCACAGGGCCATAGCCCATATGACGCCGAAGATCGCCCAGCCCCAGGCCCCCTGCGTGCGAAGGGCTGTAAGGCAGATGGGGGTGTAGCTTCCGGCGATGAGCAGGGCGATGGAGCAGTGGTCGTACTTCCGAAGAGCCAGCCGCCCAGCCACCGGAGCGTTGACGCTGTGGTAAAGGGTGGATGCGGTGTAGAGGCAGATCATAGAGGCGCCGTAGACGGCGAAGGAGACGATGTGCCAGGCGTCCAGCCCTAAGAGAACAGAGCGCACCAGCAGAAATGCGGTTCCCAGCACCGCCAGAGCGGCCCCCACGCCGTGGGTAATGGCCGACCAGGGCCGCAGGCCGTCGTAGGGGTCCCGGCCCGGTTCACCCCGCTTGGACAGGGGGTTTCTATAGGGAACAGCGTTGACAAATGCCATACCGATCACCCGATCCTTTTATTGATACGGATAGTATATCACAATGGGAATATAGAATCAATAAAAATATGTGACATAATATTAAAAATTATATTTACATGGGACAACGATGCGCCGGCATAGGGTAAAGGGCAAGATTAAAAAAGGAGGACAGGGCATGGAGGAAATATCCTGCGCGGCGAGATATGCGGCAGAAGGGCCTTATCCCGAGGTAAAGGCGGAGGGGCGGAACCGGCGTTACGGTCAGGCCATGTTGTCCAATGTGGGCGGGAGCGTTTCGGAGATGGGGGCCATCGCGGTCTATCTTTACGGCCACTTTACCCAGCCGGGCTTTCCCGAGGTGGCGGAGAGTCTGGAGCGCATCTCCATGGTGGAGATGCGCCACCTGGGCATCTTCTCGGAGCTGGCCCGTCAGCTGGGAGAGGATCCCCGGCTTTGGTCGCCCTTCCGGGGCGTGCGGCGGTACTGGACGCCGGAGTACCTGCGCTACCCCCGGCGCCTGGAGGAATTTTTGCGCTACGCGTTGGAGGATGAGCGGACGGCCATCCGAAAGTACACCCAGCAGGCTGGGTGGATCAAGGATGAGAATATCGTGGCCAACCTACGGCGGATCATCGCCGACGAAGAGATCCATGTCCAGGTTCTCTCCTGCTTTTTGGAGAGCTATTTCGGCGTGGGTTAGCTTTTGGACTTGGGTTTAAAGATGAGGGCCACCAGATAGCCGAAGAAAATAGCGGCGGTGATGCCGCCGGCCGCAGCGGTGACGCCGCCGGTGAGGGCGCCCAACACGCCGTGCTCCGCGACCGCTTTCTGCACGCCCTTAGCCAGCAGATAGCCGAAGCCGGTGAGAGGAACCGTGGCGCCGGCGCCGCCGAATTCCACCACGTACTTGTAGAGTCCCAGGCCGCCCAAGACCACGCCGGAGACCACATAAGCCACCAGAATACGCGCGGGGGTCAGAGGGGTCTTGTCGATGAGAAGCTGCCCGATCAGGCACAGAAGCCCGCCACAGAGGAAGGCTTTGGCATATTCCAGAAAAACATCCATTGAAAAGCTCCTTTCAGGACATACTGATGGCCACCGCGTGGCAGATGGACGGGATGGACTCCCCCTGTTGGGTAGAGGTGGGAGAGAGCAGGGCGCCCGTAGGACAGAAGAGGATGTTCTGCCATTTTCCCTCCCGCATCCCGTTGAGCAGATATCCGGTGAGCACGGTGGCGGAGCACCCGCAGCCGGAGCCGCCGCAGTGGACGTCCTGCTTTTTCAGGTCGAAGATCATTACCCCGCAGTCGTCATAGTTGGGAAGCTCCAGACCATCCCGCTGAAAGAAGTCCAGCAGGATCTCCTTGCCCAGCTTGCCCAGATCACCGGTGACGATGAGGTCGTAGAAAGAGGGCTGGCGGCCGGTGTCCTGAAAGTGGGCGGTGAGAGTGGCGTAGGCGGCGGGAGCCATGGCGGCGCCCATGTTGTTGGCGTCCTTGATGCCCTTGTCCACCACCTTGCCTGTGGTGATGTGGGTCACGTGGGGGCCGGGGCCGTCCTTGGCCAGCACCACCGCGCCGGAGCCGGTGACCGTCCACTGGGCGGTGGGGGTGCGCTGGCCGCCATATTCCAGCGGGGTGCGGTACTGCCGCTCGGCGGAGCAGAAGTGGGAGGAGGTCACTGCGGCGGCAAATTGGGCGAAGCCGCCGTCGATCATCATAGCGGCCAGGGACAGGCCCTCGCCCATAGTGGAGCAGGCCCCGTAGATGCCAAAGAAGGGCACGTCCTGCCCCCGGACGGCAAAACCGGAGCCGATGCACTGGTTCAAAAGGTCTCCGGCAAAGAGGTAGTCCAGGTTGGAGGCCGCCTGCCCCGCCTTGTCCAGCGCCATGGCCAGGGCCAGCTTCTGCATGGAGGTCTCCGCCTTTTCCCAGGTCTTTTCTCCAAAGGTGTCGTCCTGCTCGATGTGGTCAAAGCTGTTGGCCAGAGGGCCGTCCCCCTCCTTTTTGCCCACAATGTTGGCATGGCCGATGATGGCGGGAGGGGTGGCCAGGGCTACGGTTTGGGTGCCCAGTTTTTTGGTTGGCATAGTATCACCTTTGCTTTCTGTGAAAGTGCGGTTAGTTTGAGCGAAAGGCTAAGAAAATAACCGTGAAAGAATGGCTTTTTCGTTTTTCTTCTCCGTTTACAGTGTGGACAAGCTGTGCTACAATAGAAAAAACCAGTTTTGGGGGAAATCGGGATGATACGCAAAGCCGTCAGGTCAGACACCCAGGATATTTTGCGGATATACAGCGCAGCCCGGGCCTATATGATCGCCAATGGCAACCGGAGCCAGTGGATCAACGGCTATCCGGAGTGTCTGCTGGACGAGGATATCCAAAAGGGCCGGCTCTATGTGGTCTGTGGAGAGGATGGGACAGCCCACGGCTGTTTTGTTTTTCTCGTCGGGGAGGAACCGAACTATCGGATCATAGAACAGGGAGCCTGGGGAAGCGATATGCCTTACGGCACCATCCACCGGATGGGCAGCGATGGGACGATAAAGGGCGTGTTTGCCCAGGTGCTGGCCTTCTGTGCGGGACAGATATCCCATATTCGGGCGGATACCCACGAGGTCAACTCTATCATGCAGGATCTATTGGAAAAGCACGGGTTCGCGCGACGGGGCATGATCTATGTGGAGGACGGTACACCCCGGATCGCCTATGAATATCAGCGGTAGACCTTATACCAAGGAAAACGGAGAGAGCTTTATGGAAGAACCCAAACGCACCTTGGCCTATATTTGTCCCAAATGCAAGCAGAGTGTAGTGGTGGAGCGCACACAGTTCCAGCTGGCCGCCGCGGCCAACAAGCTGCCCTGCCCCTGTGGGGGCTCCGCTCTGCTGGTGGAGCTGGAGGCCGACCATGCCGACCTCACCGTCCCCTGCGCCTATTGCGGCCGGGATCACCATATCCGCTGCAGTGTCCACACCCTTCTCCACGAGGAGGCTCTGGCCTTTTCCTGTAAAGCCACAGGACTTGACTGCTGCTATATCGGCACGGAGCGGGCCGTGTTTCAGGCCCTGCGCCGGCTGGAGGAGGCCGCGGCCCATATGTCTGAGGATCAGGACGGGCAGGAGACATTCCTCAATGAAGCGGTGATGACTGAGGTGCTGGGAGAGCTGAAGGATATTGCGCAGCGGGGCGGCATCTCCTGCGAGTGTGGAGCGAAAGACTATAAAGTAAAAGTGCATTACAGCTCGGTGGAGCTGACCTGCGCCCAGTGCGGGGCCAAGCTGCGGCTTCCCGCCGCCACCGGGGAGGACTTGGAGGATCTGTGCTGCCGCTATACCCTGACCATCGGTGGAAAGGGGGAGGCATGATGGGCGTCTTTTATGAGATGACCTGCCGCGTGGGCGCGGCGGATGCGGGGATCTATACCCAGTGCCGGCCCTCCGGCGTGCTAAACCTGCTGCAGGAGGCGGCCACCGAGGCGGCCTGTGCCTTTCACGCCTCCGGGCCGGAGATGCTGGAGAAGTATAACGCCCTGTGGATGGTGACACGGATGTGGTACCGGCTGGACAGGCCCCTGCTGTGGAATCAGCAGGTGACCATCCGAACCTGGCACCGGGCAGACCGGGGCGCCATGCTCTACCGGGATTTCGACCTCTTTGTGGACGGAGAGCCGGTGGGGGAGGCGGTGAGCGCTTGGGTGCTGGCGGACGCGGACAGCCGGAGGCTCCTCAAAATGTCCACCGTGGAGGATGTGATGCGCACCGGCGGCGGGGAGCTGTGCAAGCAGCGCAAGCTGGCAAAGGTGCGTATGCCGGAGGACATGATCCTGGCCGAGGAGCGGCGGTTCCACTACAGCGATATCGACTGCAACGGCCACGTGAACAATGTCCGCTACGCCGACCTGGCCGCCGATGCGGCGGGCTTGGAGACGGCTTTGGCCGACCGGTTCGTCTCGTCGCTTCAGATCGGATATCTGAAGGAATGTATGGCGGGGGAGAGCCTCCTGGTCTACGTGGGCGGCGATACAAAGGAGCGTTTCGTCCACGGCGTGAGCCCGGCGGGGGAGAGCCGTTTTGACGCGATTCTCACTCTTGACGAGTGGGGAGAAAAGGGTTAAAATAAATAAAATTTACCCATAGAAAAGGAGATGCTTTCATGGTCAATCCGGATGCCGCCCAGAAGTTCGTCAAGCAGGGACTCACCTTCGACGATGTGCTCCTCGTCCCCGCGGAGAGTAATGTCCTTCCTGCCGACATCGATCTGCACACCAAGCTGACCAAAAAGATCACCCTCAATATTCCTCTTATGAGCGCGGCGATGGATACAGTGACCGAGTCCCGTATGGCCATCGCCATCGCCCGGGAGGGCGGCATCGGCATCATCCATAAAAATATGTCCATCGGCGCCCAGGCCGAGCAGGTGGACATGGTCAAGCGCAGTGAGAACGGAGTGATCACCAACCCCTTCTGGCTGGCGCCCGGCCACACCCTGGCCGAGGCCAACGAGCTGTGCGCCAAGTACCGCATTTCCGGCGTGCCCATCTGTGATAACGGCAAGCTCATCGGTATTATCACAAATCGGGATATGAAGTTTGAAAGCGACATGAACCAGCTCATCGACAATGTGATGACCAAGGATCACCTGGTCACCGCCCCCGAGGGCACCACCCTGGAGGAGGCCCGGGAGATCCTGCGCCAGCATAAGATCGAGAAGCTGCCCATTGTGGATAGTGAGTTCCGGCTCAAGGGACTTATCACCATCAAGGACATTGAGAAGGCCCAGGTCTACCCCAACTCCGCCCGTGACGAGAAAGGCCGGCTGCTGGTGGGCGCCGCCATCGGCGTCACCAGCGATGTGCTGGATCGTACCCGGGCTCTGGTGGAGGCCGGCGTGGACGTGCTGGTGCTGGATTCCGCCCACGGCCACAGCCACAACATTATGGAGTGCGTCAAGCGGGTGAAGGCCCTCTATCCCGACGTGCAGCTCGTCGCCGGCAATGTGGCCACCGCTGAGGCCACCCGCGCGCTTATCGAGGCGGGTGCGGACTGTGTGAAAATCGGCATTGGCCCCGGCTCCATTTGTACCACCCGCGTGGTGGCGGGTATCGGCGTGCCTCAGATCACTGCCGTCTACGATGCGGCCAGGGTAGCCCGGGAGTACGGCGTGCCCATCGTGGCCGACGGCGGCGTGAAATATTCCGGCGACATCGCCAAGGCCATTGCGGCGGGCGGCGATGTGGTGATGCTGGGCTCTCTGCTGGCGGGCTGTGAGGAATCTCCCGGCGATACGGAGGTCTATCAGGGCCGCCAGTTCAAGGTCTACCGCGGCATGGGCTCCCTTGGCGCTATGGCCAGGGGTTCCAAGGATCGCTATTTCCAGGAGGGGAACAAGAAGCTGGTTCCCGAGGGTGTGGAAGGCCGTGTCCCCTACAAGGGATCGGTGGGCGACACCATCTTCCAGCTCATGGGCGGCCTGCGCTCCGGCATGGGGTATACCGGCTGCGCCACCATCCAGGAGCTCCAGGAGCGGGCCCAGTTCATCCAGATCACGGCGGCGGGCCTGAAGGAGAGCCATCCCCACGACATCTATATCACCAAAGAGGCCCCCAACTACACCATCAACCCCCAGTAAAAAATCTTTTCAAACGCCCCGCCGGGCTGCCGGCGGGGCGTTTTCTTATAAAAAAGGGGAATAACATGTGCTTTTCGATACAAAATGGTACTTTTCTGCGGAACCGGGCAGGGGAACAGGGCTTGCAATTTGGCATAAAATAGATTACAATATGGTAACAAAAAGTTGCAAACCGGAAACAGTGAGGAGCGGATGACAATGAAAAAACGTATCCTGCAAGGGCTTTTGAGCCTGACTCTGCTGCTGTCTTTTTCTCTTCCGGCCTATGGCGCGGAGGAGAGCTATGAGAATGTGGAAGTGGTTTTGAACGAGGAGAGCGTGGTGGGGTTCCAGGCCCGGCTGAGCAATGGGGTTTCCTACCTGCCCTTCTACGCCGCCACAGCGGCCATCCGGCCCGACGCCCAGGTGGTTTGGGAGGATGGCCAGTTTATCGCCACCGCCCAGGACTTTACCATGACCGTCCGGGTGGGAGACCCCTGCCTGGTCATCAACGGCCGGTATTTGTATATCCCGGGTGGGGTGTGGGGCGATCCGGACGGCGCCGCCTGGGTGCCCACCCGCACGCTGGCCACAGCGCTGGGCGCCTGGGCGGGCTGGGACAAAAAGGTGGTGCTCTACTCAGGGGGAACGCCCCTGACCGCCGAGGGCCGGCCCTATGACGAGGAGACCCTGGATATCATGGCGAAAGTCATCATGCACGAGAGCGGCTATCAGCCCTTTCTGGGCCAGCTGGCGGTGGGCAGTGTCATTATGAACCGGGTGAACAGCACCCAGTTTCCCAACACAGTGGGCGGGGTGGTATACGCGCCCAACCAGTTCCCGGGCGCGACCAACGCCACCCCCAGCGCCGACGCCATCCTGGCCGCCCGGCTGGTGCTGGAGGGGGCCAATGTGGTGCCCGGCGCGTACTACTTCAACGGTGCGGGCAAGTCCTGCTGGGCCTCCCGGAACAAGAACCTGATCTGCACCATCGGAGGTCACTCCTTCTACGGCTGAGATATCGCGCAAAACCGCCCCGGACACATATGTGTCCGGGGCGGTTTTTTTATTGCTTCAGCGGGGGAGGGCGGCCTATGGATCCTGCCGCTCCTCGGCAAAGTGCTGGGCCAGGATATCGGCGGTGTTGAGCCAGTTTTCCTTGACCCGGGTCACCGCCAGCTCCAGATCCTTTTTCCGCAGCGCCTCCAGCAGGGCCTCATGCTCTGTGACAGAATTTCCGTTGAGGGTAAAGAACAGATTCTCCATGCGCCGGACATGGGCCAGCAGGGTATTGGCAAAGCGGCTCAAAAAGTCGTTGTCCGCCAAGCGGAAAAATACCTGGTGAAACTGCTCGTCCGCAGCGCGTATCTGCTCCCGGTCGTGCGCGCGCCAGGCCTGAGCCATCCGCTCGTTAACCTGTTCAAGCTCCAGAATGTGTTCAGGGGTAAGCTTATCGTAGGCAAAGCGCACGGCAAGAGCATGAAGCTCCGCCATAATGATGTAGACCTCCAGAAGTTTCGCCTGATCCGTGGGTGCCACCCGGCTTTCACGGCCGGGGAAGATATCAATGAGCCGCTGATCGGCCAGGAGCTGAATGGCCTCCCGGACAGGAGTGCGGCTCACGCCGAAGTAGGCCGCGATCTCCATGTCATTGACCTTTTCGCCCGGAACGAGGGTGCCCTCCACGATCCAGTCACGCAGAACATTGTATACGCGTTCCTTGGCGGTTTGACGCGGCTCGGCGCCGCCGGCAGCGGATGGAATAGGCATGGGCTCTCGTCCTTTCGTCGGAATGTACAAAAAATCAGGAGGGAAATCGTGCAACATAAATTATTGACTATTATAGCATAATCCGATAGAATATGCCATACAGAAGCGCGATATATTGCATACTGCATATCACAAGAAAACCAGAAAGGAATGAGAGATATGACGGCGCGTCCCAAGCTGCGGTTTCTAAAAAATCCGGCGGTATCCCAGGGGCCGGGCCCCGATTTTCTGAGCCTGGAGGCCACCTTGCCCGTTCGGCATCTGCACCAGGCCCTGAAGGAGTATCAGCCGACGCCACTGGTAGCTCTGCGCGCGCTGGCGGAGAAAACCGGCGTGAGGGGGATCTACATAAAGGACGAGTCCAAGCGCTTCGGCCTCAACGCCTTTAAGGGCCTGGGCGGCATCTATGCCCTGGCTTGCGTCGTGTGTGAGCAGCTTGGCCTGGACGTCAACACCATCCGCTTTGATGACCTGAAGAGGCCGGAGCTGAAGCAAAAGATCTCCCGGATGGTCTTTGTCACCGCCACCGATGGTAACCACGGCAAGGGGGTGGCCTGGGCGGCGGGACAGCTGGGCTGCCAGGCCCATGTCTATATGCCGAAGGGCTCCGCGGAAAACCGGGCCCAGGCCATTCGGGACGCGGGCAGGGCGGAGGTCACCATCACCGACCTGTGCTATGACGACGCGGTGCGCTACGCCAGGCGCATGAGCGAGGAGAAGGGCTGGTACCTGGTGCAGGACACCGCCTGGGAGGGCTATGAAAAAGTGCCTGCCTGGATCGTCCAGGGCTACACCACCATGGTATGGGAGGCGCTGGCCCAGCTCCGGGACGATGGGGGAAAGGCCCCCACCCATGTGTTTCTCCAGGCGGGCGTGGGCGCCATGGCCGGGGGAGTCGCCGGCTTTTTGATGAACTGCTGCGACGAGCGGCCCCTTGTGGCCACCGTAGAGCCGGAGGAGGTGGCCTGCATTTACGAGTCCGCCCGGCGGGGAGACGGCACCCCCCACCCGGCCACGGGCAGCGGCACGACCATCATGGCGGGGCTGAACTGCGGCGAGCCCTGCACCATTACCTGGCCCATTCTCCGGGACTTTGCCTCCTGGTACCTGACCTGCCCCGACGGCGTGGCCGCCGAGGGGATGCGGCGGCTGGCCGCCCCGCTGAAGGACGATCCCGGAGTGGTGGCGGGAGAGTCCGGCGCCGCCTCCTTTGGCGCTCTTCTCATGCTGCTGGAGCGGGAGGAGCTGGCTCCGGTGCGCTCGGAGATGGGACTGGACGAAAACTCCGTGATCCTGCTGTTCAACACCGAGGGGGACACAGACCCCGACGGCTATGCCCGCATCGTTCAAAAAGGCGAATATCCTCTCGACACCCCCTGACCTACCCCTGTTCCTCCCGTGACAGCTTCAGACTTACAAAAGGCGCTTGACCCGGCAGTTCGGATCGTTCGTGTGTGTCGTACCCTGTGAAAAAAGAAAGGAGTATGCTATAATGGATATCTTGAAAAGTGTTCTGCAAGGGGTCTATGGATTTGTCAACGCCGTGGTCGACTGGGTCTGGGGGCTCCCCATTCTGATCGTGCTGGTGGGCGGAGGGATCATCCTGACCTTTGTGATCGGCGGCGTTCAGTTCCGGCACTTTGGTTTCATCATGAAAAGCACTGTGGGCTCGCTCTTTGACAAGGAGGAGCAGGCGCGGAAGAAGGCCGCCGGCATTTCGCCCTTCCAGGCGGTGACCGCCGCGCTGGGCTCCACTATCGGCACCGGCAACATTGCCGGCGTCGGCTCCGCCATCGCGGTAGGCGGCCCCGGCGCGCTGTTTTGGATGTGGATCTGCGGCATCGTGGCCATGGCCATCAAGTTTGCCGAGGTGACCATGTCCGTGCGTTACCGCCAGAAAAATCCCCATGGGGAGGGATATCTGGCCGGCCCCTTCATGTACATGCGGGACGGCCTGAAGTGCAAGCCGCTGGCCTACGCCTTCACGACCCTCTCTCTGCTTACCCTCAGCACCATCGGCGGCGTCCACAGCGGAGCGATCTCCGACAACCTGTTTGCCGTTGGGATCCCCCGCATTGCCACCTGTCTGGTGGTCACCGCTATCGTCATCTTCGTTATGCTGGGCGGAATGAAGCGCCTGACCAAGATCACCGACAAAATGGTTCCCGCCATGAGCGTGGTCTATGTCATCTGCGCCGTCATCATCGTGGGCGCCAATATCGGCAACTTCGGCGGCGCGCTCAAGGAGATCTTTGTGGGCGCCTTTACCGGGCGGGCCGCCATCGGAGGCTTTGCCGGCGCCGCCGTCGCCGCCACCATCCGCCAGGGCCTGGCCCGGGGCGTGTTCTCCAATGACGCCGGACTTGGCCTTCAGGCCACCATCCACGCCCAGGCCGCAGCCATCGACCACCCGGCCCAGCAGGGTATGTGGGCCGTATTTGAGACCTTCTTTGACACCATTGTCATCTGCTCTCTGACCGGCTTTATGATCATCTTCAGCGGCGTGTGGCAGCTCGGCGAGACCGGCGCCACCCTCAGCTCCCTGGCCTTTGGCTCCGTGCTGGGCACCGCCGGGCGCTACCTGTGCCTGTTCTGCCTTGTGCTGTTTGCCATCAGCTCCATCATCTCCAACGCCCAGGGCCTGCGTATCCAGGCCACGGCCGCCACAAACAGCAAGGTGTTTGTCAATATCCTTCTGGTGTTCTTTATCCTCATGGTGGTGGCGGGATGTATGAGCAGCATGACCGACATTTTCGTGCTCACCGATTTTGGCAACGGCCTGGTCATCTTCCTGAACGTGCCCAGCCTGATCCTGCTGGGCGGCGAGCTGCGAAAGCTCACCAAAGAGTGGTTCGACCACAAGGGTGACCTGGACGCCATCGCGATGGAGCGGAAGTAAGAGCTCCTGTCACGGGAGTAAACACTTTGATATACCGACGCCCGGCAAGCGGAAACCTGCCGGGTATGTCGGCAGAAAGGAGGAAAATATGTCTGCATTGAACGAGCTTTTAAGGTCGTGGCGGCATCAGCTCCACATCCATCCTGAAACCGCCTTTGAGGAGGTGCGCACCGCCGCTTTTGTGGCGGAGAAGCTGAAGGAGATGGGCGTGGAGGTCTTCACCGGCATCGGTGGCACTGGCGTGATCGGGCGGCTGAAGGTGGGCGACGGAGAGAAGACCGTGGCCCTGCGGGCCGATATGGACGCCATCCCCCTGAACGAGGAGGGAACTGCCGCGTACAAAAGCCAATGTCCGGGCAAGATGCACGGCTGCGGCCATGACGGGCACACCGTCACGGTGCTGGGGGCGGCCAAGCTCCTCAGTGAGAGCCGGGACTTTAACGGCACCGCCATCTTCCTGTTCCAGCCCGCCGAAGAGCCGGGCAGGGGGGCCCGCGCCATGCTGAAGGACGGGCTTCTGGAGCGGTTTCCCATCGACGAGATCTACGGTCAGCACAATAACCCGGCCCTGCCGGCCGGGACGGTAAATATCTGTAAGGGCGGCTTCGCCAGCTGTGAGGACAATTTCAAGATCGAGATCCATGGCCGGGGCGGCCATGCCAGCGCGCCGGAAAAGACCATCGACCCGCTGGTCATCGCCGCGCAGGTCATCCTCGCCCTTCAGACCATTCCCAGCCGCAGCGCCGCGGCCTTTGAGCCGGTGGTGGTCAGTTGTACGGAGCTCTTTACCGACGGCGCCCACAACGCCATCCCCAGCAACGTTACGATCCTGGGAGATTGCCGCAGCTACAGCAAGGCGGCCGGACAGCTCATCGAGAAGCGGATGCGGGAGATCGTAGCGGGGATCTGTGAGGCCAATGGCGCCACATTCGATTTCCTGTACACCCACGAGTTTGCCCCCACCGTCAACTGGGATGGCCCGGTGGAGGCCGTGATCCGGGCGGCGGGGCATGTGCTGGGTGAGGACAAGGTGGACGGGAACTGCTCGCCCTTTATGGCCTCCGAGGATTTTGGTGCGTTTTTGGAGAAGGTGCCCGGCGCGTTTTTCTTCTTGGGCGGCGCGGTGGGCGACCAGAGCAGAGATCTTCCGCTGCACAACTCGCGTTTTGACTATAACGATGATATACTGGAGCTTGGCGCCCGGGTGTTTGCCCAGCTTATCCGGGAACGGCTTCCCAAATAAAGGAGGAAGAATCTATGTTTAAGATCAACAAAGAGCGTCTGCTTGCGCACCTGTTTGCCCTTGGCAAAACGGGCCTTGACGCGGAAGGACAGCGCACCCGCGCCTGTGCCTCCGACACAGAGAAGGAGGGCCGGGATCTGGTCTCTGGCTGGATGAGGGAAGCCGGCTTGAAGGTGGTGGTGGACCGGATCGGCAACATCCATGGCATTTGGGAAACGCCGGAGAATCAGGGTCAAAAGCCGCTGATGCTGGGCTCCCATATCGACACGGTGATCAACGCCGGGCAGTATGACGGCTGCTATGGCGTGCTGGCCGCGCTGGAGATCATTCAGAGCCTGCGGGAGGCCGGCGCCGCGACGGCCCGCCCCCTGGTGGTCACCGCCTGGACAAATGAGGAGGGGATCCGCTATTCCCCGGATATGATGGGCTCGCTGGTCTATGCCGGGGGCATGAAGTGCGACGACGCCCTGGCCACGGTCGGCGTGGACGGCACCGTTCTGGGGGAAGAGCTCCGGCGCATCGGCTATGCCGGCACGGTGGAGCCGGGCTTTCTGAAGCCCTACGCTTTTGTGGAGCTGCACATCGAGCAGGGGCCCATTATGGACGCCGAGGGCTATGCCATCGGTGCGGTAGAGGATCTTCAAGGTATCAGCTGGCAGAAGATCACCATTGAAGGAGTCCAAAACCACGCCGGCACTACCCCTACCTCCTATCGGATCGACGCCGGTGTGGCCGCCGCCAAGGTGATCACCTATATGCGCCAGCGCTGCCTGCTGCCCGGCAGCCGCACGGTATGTACCACCGGCTGTATCGCCTTCGAGCCCAACGCCATCAACGTCATTCCCTCCAAGGCGGTGTTCACCGTGGATGTACGCAATCCCAATGAGGAAAAGCTCCGGGAGGAGGAGAAGGCCCTTGCCGATTACCTGGCGGAGCTGGAGAAGACGGATAAAGTAAAGATCACCACAGAACGGCTCAGCCGTTTCGAGCCGGTGCTGTTCGACGAGGGCATCGTCACACTTGTGGAGAAGTACGCGAAAAAGCGGGGACTGCGCTGCCGCCGTATGACCTCCGGTGCGGGGCAGGACGCCCAGATGCTCGCCCGCATCTGTCCCACCGCGATGATCTTTGTTCCCAGCGTCAACGGGATCAGCCATAATCCCAGGGAATTTACCAAAGAGGAGGATCTGCTGGCGGGCGCCGAGGTGTTTTTGGACGTGGTCGTGGAAATGTCCGAAGCGAAGTGAGCGTCACACAAGTCCCTTCATAAAAAGCCGGCCGCTTCCTCCAAAGAGGAAGCGGCCGGTTTTCTATTTTCTGTTTCGCAGCCGGGGGCGGACTTATTCGCCCTCGCCGTTGAGATAGCGGTAGAAAGCGTTGTTGACGTAGAGATCCACCAGCTCCACAGTTCCATCTGGTCTCCGACCCTGCGCCCTTCGGGCTTGGTCGGATGAAGTGATATCGGGAACACGCTCCCGCCTGTCGGCCAATGGAAGGCAGTGGTTGGCCCTGCCGTCCGTCACTCCCAGTATAGCCCCTGGTCAAGGGTGCGGGCCTTCGGCCCCGGTTCCCGCCCTTGACTTGCGGGGCTGCCCTGGTCGTGTCGGGCGGACAGGCCCAGACAGAAAGGAGTGCTGAACATGATATCAGCCAACGTCAACAAAACAGCCAGGAAGCGGGTCTACAAGCGGGACGGGTACCGTTGCGCCCTGTGCGACGACCCCCGTCACCTTCAATTGCACCACGTGGTGCTACGCTCCCAGGGGGGCCCGGATACGGAGATGAACCTCATCACCCTATGCCCCAAGTGTCACTGCCTATGTCATGGCACGGATATAGACTACGTGGGAAAGAGCGTGGAGGACATGGAGCAAGCATGCGTAGAATACCTGTCAAACCTCTACGCCTCGGAAGGCATAGTCTGGAATCCCTGGAGCACAAGGGCCTATGAGTGGAAGTTCTGAGGGGGGCTTCGGCCCCCCTTTTACGGACGTGGGAAGCGAGCGGGAGGGATCTCACCGGCCAGGGGCCCGGCCCCCTCGCCTTGATGAGAGAAGCGAACAGGAGAGAGTCTCACCGCTCGGGGGTCACCCTGCCCGGTCGTTCCCTCCCTGCGGTCGGGAACATGGGCGGTATGCTCGGGCATTGTCGCCCCCCGCGCTCCCTCGCCCCCGCTCGCCTTGCGGCGGCGTTGGCGGCTCGCTCGGGGCTTCGTCGGGGCGGCGGTGCGCCCCGTCCGCTGCGCTCCCGGCCCGCCCTCCTCGCCCCGTCTCGGCCTTGTCGGCGGCGGCCCTCGCCCGTCGCTCGGGGCGGCGCTCCCCCCCGTCGCTCGCCCCTGCGGGGGCTCGTCGGCGGGTCGGCGGCGGCCAATGCTCGCCGCCTCTTCGCCCGCCTCTCGGGCCTGGGGCTTGGCCTCCCCCTCGGCCCGGTCGGGCTTCTTTGGTCGCCCTCCCTCTGCCTCGGGCTCGCCCTTGCGCCCCTGGCCCGCTCCGGGGCCCCCCCTTGCCGCCCTGGGGGCGGGGGCCGGTCTCGGCGGCTACTCGCCGCCTGGCCCCCGGCTGCCCCCCGGCTGCGGCCCTCTGGGCCTTGCCCTCGCTCCTCCCTCGCCGGGGCTGGCCGCCTTGCGGCGGCCTTTTCGCCCCGCCCCGGCTCGAGCGTGCCGGTCACATAGTCAAGGGAGAAAACCGCAAACCATTGCGCTGCAATGGCTTTTATCTTTTAACCGCCTGTGACGTACCGAAAGGAGAGATACCGAAATGGAAGGTTACGACCACATAGTGCCATACTTAGACGACTTCCCCTTTAAGGAGAGAATGGAGATGCTGTATCTCCTCACCGAGCAGCCGAAAACGCCGGGGGAGGAGTGGGCCCTAAAGGTCGCCATGCACGCCGTGGCGGCGGCTGGGCGGTGTATGGCCAAACGAGAAAGCGACCGCCGCACCGACCACAAAAGACGTGTCCTGGTGGGGGCGAGGGTGCCTCGAGCCCTTGCGGAAAAATGCCGGGCTGCGGCCGAGGCGGAGGGGCTGTCCCTTTACGCCTGGGTGATGCGAACACTAGAACAAGCGTTCGAGAAATAGATATAGTGCCCGAGCATGCGCCCGGGCACTATATCTTGAGGCGGACTTATTCGCCCTCGCCGTTGAGATAGCGGTAGAAAGCGTTGTTGACGTAGAGATCCACCAGCTCCACAGACAGGTCGGGGGCCTTCTCGGCGACCACCTTGGCGATGGCGGCGGTGTCATCCACCATGCTGAAGGGATGGATGGTGTAAGCGCCGTTGCGGATCACGTTGTCCTTGATGAGGGTGAAGGCGTCGGCGTCAGCCATGGGCACATAGGAGCTGTACAGGGGGTTCCACCAGGCGCCGGCGATCAGCGGGGTCTTGAAGCTGCCGTCCTCGTTCTGGTTGGCGGAGTACTTCTTGGAGTAGGTCTCAATGAGGCTGTCCAGGGCGTTCTTGTCCTCCACGGTGTCGAACTCCAGCATCATATCGTACTCGGTGGCGTAGCACAGCCAGCGGTCGGTGCCCTCGATGGGCTTGAGCTCATAGGTGGGGGTGGCCTCTGCCTTGGTGGGATCGCCCCAGTCCACCATGTACTCGTAGATGGAGGTCTTGGGTTCCAGAGCCACTTTGGCGTCGATGCCCTCGCTCTGGAGCAGGCCCATGAGCTGGATGGCGTGGGTGATATCGCTGTGGCCATACTGGATGGTGTACGCGGGAAGGAAGTTGGCGTTATAGCCGTCGAACTTCAGGTTGTAGCCGGTGGAAGCCTCAGCGATGACCAGGTCGGCGCCCAGCTGGGAGAGGACGGCGTCGTCAAAGTTGCCGAAGGTGGTCCAGGCGGACTGGAGCTTTCGGGCGATGTCGGGATCACTGACCTTGCCCAGGTAGTTGCGGCCCTTGCCGGAGACATTTACGGCGTTCATGAGCAGCTGGGTGGCGGTGTCGCCGTCCAGGACGGCGGTGAAATTCCAGGTGTTGGAGACAATACCGGTGTTGATGGCCACGGCCACATAAGGGAGGAGCTCCTCAGCCAGGCCGCTGATCGCAGGAGCTGCGGCCTTGTCGGCATAGACAGGAGCCAGCTCGGCCAGGCCGCAGTTGATGACGGCGGCCTTCACGGCGGCGGCCACAGTGGCGGCGTCGGCCTTTACGGCCTCCTCGCCGAAGATGGCGGTGAGGGCGGCGTTAAAAGCGTCCACGGAGACGGCGCCGGTCAGAGGCTCAATGTTGAAATACGCCTTGAGGTACTCGGCGGCCTTGTCGTCCACAGGGAGGGTGGAGACATTGACCCGGAAGCTCTCGGCATCGTAGCTCACCTGAGCGCCCAGGGCGTTGGACATGGCCCGGACGGGCAGGTAGGTGGTGCCGTCGGAGGCAAACACATCGACGGGAGCTCCGCCGGCGTTGGTGGGGGTGATCTGCTGGCCGTCCACGAAAACACCGATGCCGGCATCCACGTCGATGGTCTTGCGAACCAGGTTGTCGGCCATGGCGGGCAGCGCCAGGGCGGCGGTGAGGGCCAGAGCCAGGGACACAGAGAGGATACGCTTCTTGTTCATTCTGTTTTCTCCTTTGCAATTTGGTTTTATCGCCGTCACCCGAAGGTGAAAAACGAACGGGGGGAAGGTCACCGCTTGCCCTTGTCGTAGATCTCACCCAAGGCCCTGGGCGCCCGGTTGGACTTGGAGAAAAAGATCAGGAGCAGGAGGGTGATGATGTAGGGCAGGGTCATGAAGAGATCCTGGAAGGCGGCGGCAAGGCCCAGCGCCTGGGTCAGGGCGAAGCCGGCGGAGCGGGCGAAGCCGAAGATGAGACAGGCCCAGAGGGTGGGCATGATCTGCCAGTTGCCGAAGATGAGCGCGGCGATGGACAGGTAGCCGTAGCCCATATAGATGGCGGGGGAGAACTGGGCGGAGATGGAGTAGGCGAAGCAGATGCCGCCCAGACCGGAGAGGGCACCGGAGACCATAACGGCGGCAAAGCGCACCCGGCCGACCTCTACACCGGCGGCGTCCACGGCGTGGGGATTGTCGCCGCAGGCCCGCAGGTGCATGCCGAAGGGGGTCTTGTAAAGGAAGTACCAGGCCGCCAGCGCCACCAGGATAATGATGAGCTCGAAGGGGTAGAGGCTGGTGAAGAGGGCACCCAGCACTGGGATGGAGGACAGGCCCGGCACCGAGAAACGCAGGGAGGTGGTCAGAACGAACTTATTAGAGGGGGCGCCGAACACGGAGGTGTTGATCTGGCTGGTGAGGAAGGTGGTCAGAGCGGTGGCCAGAATATTGATGACCACGCCGGAGATGACCTGATTGGCCTTGAAATTGACGCATAGGACAGCGTGGAGCATGGCGTAGATCATGCCGCCCAGCATGGCAAAGACCATGGCCAGCAGCATGGGCGCCTGACTGCCCGCGGCAAAGAAGCCGGAGATGAGGGTGGCGCACAGGGCGCCCACAAAAGCGCCAAAGCCCTGAAGACCCTCAATGGCCAGGTTGGTCACGCCGCTGCGCTCGGAGTAGATGCCGCCGATGGCCATGATGAAGAGGGGGAGGGCGAAGGAGAGTCCGTCGATAATAAGGGTGTTGATGAGGTTCATACCCGCTCCTCCTTTCCGGTATTACAGGCATCGGCGGCCTTTTGGCGGCCGCGCTCGATGAGATAGCTGAAGAAGGCTCCACAGGCGGCAAAGAGGAGGATGAGGCCGGTGATGAGAGAGCCGATCTCTTGCCGCACCCCCACGGTGGAGCTCATGTAGGTGCTTCCCTTATCGATGACAGTGATGAGGAAAGAGGACAGGAGGATGCCGATGGGGCTGGAGTTGCCCAGAATGGACACGGCGATGGCGTCAAAGCCGGTGGAGATGAGGGTGTCGGGCTGGATGGAGCCGTAATAGCCCAGGAAATAGGTGGCGCCCGCCAATCCGGCCAGGGCGCCCGAGAGGGCCATGGTCACCACCAGGTTCCGCCCCACATTGATGCCGGCGTACATGGCGGCTCTGGGGTTGGCGCCGATGGTGCGGAACTCAAAGCCTAGGCGCATTTTGTCAAAGAGAAACTTGACCAAAAATACCGTGATGAGCGCCAGGAGAATGCCCAGGGGGATATCCATTTTCAGCCCGCCCAGCTCGGTGTCCATGAGGGACAGGCGGGAGGCGGCCGAGACCGCCTTGGACTGCCGGGAGACCGGATCGGCCATGAACCGCTTGATGCAGAAGCTCACCGAGTAGCGCACGATATAGTTGAGCATGATGGCCGAGACCACCTCGTTGATGTTCCACTTATATTTGAGGAAGCCGATGAGGGCAGCTACAAGGGCCCCTACAAGGGCGGCGATGACGACCACCAGAGGCTTGGCGATGGGGGCTGGGAGAGAGGAGTAGCCCACGGTGACGGTGGCGATGAGGCCGGCGAGCATCATCTGGCCGGATACACCGATGTTGAACAGGCCAGAGCGCATGGCCACCGCCACAGAGAGGGAGGCGAAGAGCATGGGCGTCCAGGCGTTAAGAAGGCTCATGAAGTCGGTGAGCATACTCTTCTTTGCGGCATAGTTGCCCTTGGGCAGCAGGCCGGAGCCCTGAAGATAGCTGAGATAGGCGGTGATGGGGCTCTTGCCCAGCAACAGATAGACTACCGCGCCCGCCAGCAGGCTCAAAAGAATGGCCAGAATGGGAATGGTGATCTTTTGCCGCTTACTGTCACCCATAAGTCTCAAAAACCAGTTTTGCTTCATTCCTGCTTCACCCCCATCATGTACTGGCCCACCTCGTTGGTGGTCATGGCGTCGGCAGGGGCGATCTTGAGCATCTGCCCGGAGAAGATGACGCCGATGGTGTCGGCCAGACCCATGATCTCGTCCAGCTCCAGGGAGATGAGCAGGACGGCCCGGCCCTTGTCGCGCTCGGCGATGATCTGGCGGTGGATGTTCTCGATGGCGCCGATGTCCAGGCCCCGGGTGGGCTGGACGAAGATCATCAGCTTGGAGGAGAGTGCGATTTCCCGGGCGATGATGGCCTTCTGCTGGTTGCCGCCGGACATAGAGCGGGTGATGGTGCGCACTCCCTGGCCGGAGCGGACGTCATAGGTCGTCACCAGCTCCTCACCGTAGCGTTCAAAGGCGGCGTGGTTCAAAATGCCCTTTTCACAGAAGGGGGATTTGTAATAGCTCTTCAGGGCCAGATTGTCCGACAGGGGGAAATCCAGCACCAGCCCCACAGATTGGCGATCCTCCGGGATGTAGGACAGGCCCAGGTCGGTGCGCGTCCGAACAGAGGCGTGGGTGATGTCGGCGCCGTCCAAGGTGATGACGCCTTCGGCGGCGGGGAGCATCCCGGCCACTGCGTCGGCGATCTCAGTCTGGCCGTTGCCGGAGACGCCGGCGATGGCGAAGATCTCGCCGGCACGGATAGTAAAGGAGACATCCTTTACAACCGGGAAGCCATCGGCGTTGGTCACCGTCAGGTGTTCGACCTTCAATACCTCACCGCCGAGCCGGGCGGGAGCTTTGGCGACGGCGAAATCCACCTCCCGGCCCACCATCAGGTTGGCCATGGTCTGGGTGGAGGTGGCGGCCACATCCAGCACATCAATGAGCTTGCCTCGGTTGAGGATGGCGCAGCGGTCAGCCACCTGTTTGATTTCTTCCAGCTTGTGGGTGATGAGGATGATGGTCTTGCCCTGATCCCGCAGGCCCCGGATGATCTGGAGCAGGAATTCGATCTCCTGAGGGGTGAGGACGGCGGTGGGCTCATCGAAGATGAGGATCTCTGCCTCCCGGTAGAGCATCTTCAAAATTTCTACCCGCTGCTGGGTGGAGACGTTTACGTTCTCGATCCTGGCGGTGGGATCCACCTCCAGACCGTACTGCTTAGACAGAGCGGCCACCTTCTCATTGGTGCCCTTGATGTCCACCACCGGAAAGAGCCCGGCCATTTTCTTGGGCTCGATGCCCAGGATGATGTTCTCTGCGATGGTATAGTTGCTCACCAGCTTAAAGTGCTGGTGCACCATGCCGATGTTGAGCCGGGTGGCGTGGTTGGGGGAGGAGATGCGCTCCTTTTTGCCCCGGATGTAGATCTCGCCCTTATCAGGCTCATACATACCGAAGAGCATACTCATGAGGGTGGACTTTCCCGCGCCGTTTTCCCCCAAAAGGGCAAAGATCTCACCCTTTTTGATGCTCAGTGAGATGTCGTCATTGGCGACAATACCGGGAAAACGCTTGGTGATGTGGCGCATTTCCACGATATACTCGTCCGTTGCCATGTGTGTCATCCTCCTTTGTGTTTCGGCCCTTGCGGCGGGTGTGCCGCGAGGGGGGAGTACCGTTTTATGGGGACGGGCGCTTTCGGAAAGACACTGCCGTGCGGTGCGCTTCCGAAAGTGCCGTCCTGTCAAATGAAAAAAGAGAGACGGGACGCTCCGCAGGTATTTGAGAAACTGAGGTGGTTTCTGAGATACGAACGGAGCGCCCCGTCATCAGTGACAGGTCAATGCGCGCTTGGCTTACAGGCCGGGGAACTCAGCGGGCGTGTTGCCGTTGAAGTTGGAGGCGGGGACGATGGTGCCGTCCTTCACCAGGGGATAGGCGTCGTTCATGGCCTTCATGGTGGCATCGGAGCACTGGTGGCTCTCGGCGTTGGTGACGAAGCCGGTGGAGTCGGTGTCGGCCTGGAGGGTGTAGTTGCCGCCCTGGAAGGAGCCGTCCACGATGGCGTTGAGCTGACGCTCCACGTTGATGGCCATGTTCTTCAGAACGGAGGTGAGGATGATGTTGTCGGAGCCGTTGACGCCGTCGGCATACTGATCCACGTCACAGCCGATGACCTTTACGTTGCCGGCCTCCTTGGCGGCGGTAAACACGCCGTTGCCGGAAGCGCCGGCGGCCACGAAGATGATGTCGCAGCCCTCCTGGATCAGAGCCTGGCCCAGCACCTTGCCGGTGGCCTCGTCGCCGAAGTTGCCGGTATAGTTGCCGCCCACGTTGGCGCCGGTGACGTCAGTACCGGCATAGGAGGCGATCTCCACGCACTCGGCATTGGCGCCCAGGTTCTTGTTGGCGTAGTTCACGCCGGACATGAAGCCGAACTGATAGTTGACGTTGGAGGGATAGGCCACGCCGTTGACCACGGCCACCTTGCCGGTCTGGGTCTCCAGAGCGGCGGCGATGCCGGCGAAGAAGCCGGACTCGTTCTCGGCGAACTGCATGGCGTAGACATTGTCCAGAGAGACCTCGTTGCCCTCGCTGTCAGTGGGGAAGGAGTCCACCAGGATGAACTTCTTGTCGGGGTTGTCGGCGGCCAGAGTGCCGATGCCGGCGAACTGGAAGCCGGTGCATACCAGGATGTCATAGTCGGCCACGATGTCGCCTGCCAGCTGAGCGGCGGCGGCGGGATCACCGGTGGGCTCCTGGTTGGCGGTCACAGTATCGATATTGCCACGAGAGGCGATGAAGGAGAGGATACCGTCATAGTTGTCCTCGTTAAAAGAGCCGTCATCCACAGTGTTGGGGCTGGTGCAGATGGCGATCTTCAGACCTTCGGCGGCGGGCTCGGCAGCCTGAGACTGAGCGGGCTCGGCGGCCTTGCTCTCGGCGGGAGCGGGGGTGGTGGCGGAGCCACCGCCACAGGCGGCGAGGGAGAGGGTCAAGGCAAGGGACAGCGCCAGTGCAGAGATCTTCTTGCTCACTTTCATTCTTGTTTTCCTCCTTTTATTTGGGTGGAACGCGCGGAGAACACCGGGGAATTACCGCGTCTATATACATGATATCAAATTTCGGCAGAATAACAAGGTGGCATTTAATCAGAAAGTGAGATGGGATTTTCATATTTTTTACACTAACTTGTCAAAAAACCGGTTACAGGAGCTTAAAAGGGGTCAGCAGTTGAGATAGCCCCCGTCCACCACCAGCATGTGGCCATTGACGTAGTCAGAGGCGGCGGAGGAGAGGAACACCACCGGGCCCATCAGATCCTCCGGTACGCCCCAGCGGCCCATGGGGATCTGGGCGTCGATGGCGGCCACGGCGTCCTTTTTTGTGCGAAGGGTGGCGGTGTTGTCGGTGACCATATAGCCGGGGGCGATGGCGTTTACGTTAATATGGTACTTGGCCCACTCGTTGGCCCAGGCCCGGGTGAGGCCGTGGACGGCGTGCTTGCTGGCCACATAGGCCGCATCCCCGGAGCCGCCCCGGCAGGACTGGACGGAGCAGATGTTGACGATCTTTCCGCCTCCCAGCGGTATCATCTGTTTGGCGATGTCCCGGGTGAGAAGGAAGAGAGAGCGCAGATTCACCGCCATCACCGCGTCGAAGTCCTGGGCGGAATGTTCCTCGGCGGGAGAGAGGCGGATGATACCGGCGTTGTTCACCAGAATATCCACCCGGCCAAAGGCGGCAATACACTGCCCGGCCAAAGCGGGGGCGGCGTCGCTGTCGCCCAGGTCGTGGACGATCTCAAAGGCCCGGCGGCCCATGGCCTCCACCTGGAGTTTGGTATCTCCCATACCGCGAAGGCCCACGCCCACAATGTCGGCGCCGGCCTCGGCCAGAGCCAGGGCCATGGCCTGGCCCAGTCCCCGGCTGACCCCGGTGACCACCGCGATCTTACCGTTCAGCGAAAAATTCATAAAGCATTTCTCCTTTACAGCATTTCCTCAATGGGTGGATGGGGCAGATAACAGTCCTCGGGGCGAAAGGCGGGAGAGACCACGCATGTCACAAGCGCCCAGTCCCCGTCTGCCACATGAGTGGTCTGCCATGTCCCGGCGGGAGCCACGGCCACAAACCCTTCATCTGTGCCCGTCCGGGGCCCGAACAGGATGCGCCTTTCCTCCGTGGGCCGCGCCCCGGAGCCGCCCAGAGTCATTTCCAGGCTGCCTCCGGCGCACCACGTCCACACCTCGTTGGAGCGGTGGAGCTTGTGCCAGCGGGAGCGCTCGCCCCGCTTCAAAAGATAGTAGATGTAGCTGACGGTGGTATCGTCGGCGGAGCGCCACATGGTGCGGTGCCAGCCGCCTTCATCCTCCAGGGGCACCAGTCCCAGGGCGGCGATGACCGCTTCGGCGGTTTGATGTTCCATATCAATCCTCCCGCTTCTGCGCCAGCTTCTGATAGAAGCCCGCCATGGATTTGAGCTGGGCGGCCTGCTCGGGGCTGAACTCCACGCCACCGCCCAATTGGTTTACATAATAATAAACCTTGGCAGTCTGCTCCACCACCTCCAGCCGGTCAAAGGCGGAGATGAGGGTGGCGCCCCAGGCCAAAACGCCGTGGTTGGCCAGCATGACGGCGCTGTGGTCATGGACATAGGGCCGCACGGAATCCGGCACCTCGTCAGTGGAGGGCATGGCGAATTCGGTGACGGGCACCTCGCCCAGCCCGGCGATCAGCTCGTTGAGATAGCGCTCCTTCAGCGGCCGGCGGCAGACGGCGAAGGCGGTGGAGATGGGGGGATGGGCGTGGACGACGGCCATCACGTCCGGCCGCTCCCGGTAGACCATCCAGTGCATTTTTCCCTCGGAGGAGGGATGCCGGTCACCGGAGAGGATGCGTCCCTCCAGGTCGGTCTCCACCAGCATGTCGGGCTTCATCCGTCCCTTGCCCACGCCGGAGGGGGTGATGAGAATGGTGTTCCGGGGCGTGCGTGCGGATACGTTGCCGTCGTTGGAGACCACGTACCCCCGGTCATAGAGAAAACGGCAGACCTCGCAAATTTCCAGCCGCAGCTGATCGTCCATAGTGTGCACCTTCTTTATATAGAATAGGATAAGTTTACCATGGTCTGGGCGGAAAAACAAGAGAGGAGGCGATTGGCCTCCTCTCCTGCTTTTTAGAAAGACTTCAGCTTTTCCAGCACAGCGGCGTTTACGGCCTTGGGGTCGGCCTTGCCCCTCAGCTCCCGCATGACCTGGCCCACCAGGAAGCCCAGAGCCTTTTCCTTGCCCGCCTGAAAGTCGGCGATGGACTGGGCATTGGCCTTGAAAACCTTTTCCACAGCGGCGGCCAGGGCGCGGGGATCGTTGACCTGTTCCAGGCCGTGAGCCTTCACGTATTCGTCCACGTCGCCGTCATCGGCAAAGACGGCAAAAAAGACCTTCACAGCGGTGTTGCGGTTCAGCTTGCCCTCTCTGACCAGGGCGATGAGCCGGGCGAGGGTGGCGGGGGAGAGCTTCATATCCCTGGCCTCCAGACCCGCCTCGGAGAGCGCGCCCATCACCTCACCCATGATCCAGTTGGCGGCCTGTTTGGGCTCCGTGCCCAACCGGACACATTCCTCAAAGAAGTCGGCCAGGGCCTTCTGGCCGGTGATCATCTGGGCGTCGTACAGGGGCAGGCCGTACTGGGCCTGATAGCGATCCTGCTTGGCCTCGGCCATCTCGGGCATCTGCTTGAAAAGCCCAGCCAGATACGTACTGGACAGCTCAATGGGCGGGATGTCCGGCTCTGGGAAATAGCGGTAATCCTGGGCGTTCTCCTTGGAGCGCATGGCGAAGGTGGCGTCCTTGTTATCGTCCCACCGCCGGGTCTCCTGTACGACGGGCTTGCCTTCCTCGATCAGCTCGATCTGCCGCCTGGCCTCGTAGGCGATGGCTTTGGTAATCGCCTTGAAGGAGTTGAGGTTCTTCATTTCGGTGCGGATGCCCAGCGCCTGGGAGCCGGCGGGGCGGACGGAGAGGTTCACGTCGCAGCGCAGAGAACCCTCCTGCATCTTGCAGTCGGACACCCCCAGGTACTGGAGGGTGGAGCGCAGCTTTTCCAGATAGGCGATGACCTCCTCGGCGGAGCGGAAATCGGGCTCGGTGACGATCTCAATGAGGGGTACGCCGCAGCGGTTGTAGTCGCATTTGGTCTGATCCAGCCAGGGGTCGTGGATCAGCTTGCCCGCATCCTCCTCCATGTGCAGCTCGTGGATGCGGATGGTCTTGTGTCCGCCCCCGGACAGGGAGAAGGACACCTCGCCGTCCCGGGCGATGGGCAGGTAGAGCTGAGAAATTTGATAAGCCTTGGGCAGGTCGGGGTAGAAGTAGTTCTTCCGGTCAAACTTGCTGTATGGGGTGATGGCGCAGTTCAGTGCCAGCCCCGCCTTTACGGCGAATTCCAGCACCTTCTCGTTGAGGACGGGGAGGGTGCCCGGCATGCCGGTGCACACCGGGCAGCAGTGGGTGTTGGCCTCACCGCCGAACGCGGTGGTGCAGGAGCAGAAGATCTTCGTCTTGGTGCACAGCTCCACATGGGTCTCCAGGCCGATGACAGTTTCCCAGGTCATACTTCTCTACCTCCTGCGCGTTGTGTGTCCGGATGGGCTTGATGGTACGCCGTCTCCAGCTGGAAGGCGTGGGCGGCGTTGAGGATGACCCCGTCCCCCAGGGCCGGGCCCACCAGTTGGGCCCCGATGGGCAGGCCGGCGGAATCGAAGCCGCAGGGGATGGAGATACCGGGAAGCCCTGCCAGATTGAGGGGGACGGTATAGATGTCGGAGAGATACATTTTGAGCGGGTCGGAAAGGCTCTCTCCCAGGCGCGGAGCGGTGGTGGGGGCCACGGGGGTGAGGAGCACATCGTACTTCCGGAACGCCTCGTCATAGGCCCGCTTGATGAGAGCCTTTACCTGCAGCGCCTTTTTGTAGTAGGCGTCATAGTAGCCGGTGGAGAGGACGAAGGCGCCCAGCAGGATGCGCCGCTTGACCTCGCTGCCAAAGCCCTCGGTGCGGGTCTTGTTGTAGAGGTCGGTCAGATCCTCGTAATCCTCGGCCCGCCAGCCGTACTTCACCCCGTCGAACCGGGACAGGTTGGAGCTGGCCTCGGCACAGGCGATGATATAATAGGTGGGTACCACATACTCCATGACGGGGAGGGAAAACTCCTCCACTGTGGCCCCACGGCTCTTCAGCACCTGGGCCACGGAGAGCACAGCCTTGCGGATCTCACTGTCCAGCCCCTCGCCAAAGCAGTCGGCGGGGAGGCCGATCCTCAGCCCCCTCACATCTCCGGTGAGGGAGGATAGGAGCCCGCCGTAGGCTCCCGCCAGGCTGGTGCCGTCTCGGGGATCTTTGCCCTGTATCACATCCAGCACGGCGGCGCAGTCGGCGGCGGAACGGGCGATGGGGCCCATCTGATCCAGGGAGGAGGCATAGGCGATGAGGCCATAGCGGCTCACGGTGCCGTAGGTGGGTTTCATGCCCGTCACGCCGCAGTAGGCGGCGGGCTGGCGGATGGAGCCGCCGGTGTCGCTGCCGATGGCGTACCAGACCTCTCCCGCCGCCACGGCGGCGGCAGCGCCGCCGGAGGAGCCGCCGGGGGCCCGGGTCAAGTCCCAGGGATTCTTGACCGGGCCGTAGAAGGAGGTCTCAGAGGTGGAGCCCATGGCGAACTCGTCCATGTTCAGCTTGCCCACAGATACGGCCCCGGCTTCGCGGAGCTTTTCCACCACCGTGGCGTCATAGCAGGGGGAAAAATCACCCAGGATCTTGGAGGCGCAGGAGGTCTTGACAGCGCGGGTGCAGATGTTGTCCTTGTAGGCCATGGGCACCCCGGCCAGAAGGCTGTCCCCGCTGTTGGGCTGGGGCTCGGTGACAGTAATAAAGGCGTTGTTGTCCCCCTGGCAGGCGGCGATGCGCTCCTTGGCGGCGGTCAGGGCTTCGGCGGGGGAGACCGCCCCCTTCTTCAAAGCCGCCCCCAGCTCCAGGGCGGTCATCTTATAAAGTTCCGTCATGATTCCACCGCCTTTGGCACCAAAAATGCCTCGTCGGCCCTGCCGGGGGCGTTTTTCAACAGCTCCTCCCGGGGGAAGGAGGGCTCTACCGTGTCCGGGCGCATCACGTTCTTGACCGGGAACACATGGCTCATGGGCTCAATGTCGTCAACATCCAGGGCGCTCAAAAGATCCATATAGGAGACGATCTTCTCCAGCTCGGCGGTCATTCGGGCGGTTTCCGCCTCGTCCGGCTTGAGCCGGGAGAGGGTGGAGATATACGCAACCATTTCTTCGGTGATCTTCATTCTGTTTTCCTCCTTACCTCAGGGTTCCAAACGGGACAGGTCGCGGGGAAACAGGCAGGCGTGGCGGACGTTGTCCAGCCCGCACAGCCTGGCGGTGAGCCGTTCCAGGCCGATGCCCAGTCCGCCGTGGGGCGGCATACCCGATTTGTGGATCATCAGATAGCTCTCGAACTCCTCCGGGTGCATCCCCCGGGCAAGCATTTTCTCCACCTGGGCCTGATACTCGTGGATACGCTGGCCTCCGGTGGTCACCTCCATGCCCCGGAACAGCAGGTCGAAGGAGAGGGTGAATCTGGGGTCGGCGGGATCGTCCATGGCGTAGAAGGGGCGCTTCTTGGAGGGGTAGTGGGTGACGAACACAAAGACGCTGCCCAGCTCCTCCTTGACATACCGGCCGATATTCAGCTCCTCCTCCGGCTCCAGGTCATAGGGATCCCGGATGGGCCGGCCGTACTTTTCCGCGGCCAGGGTCTTGGCCTCGTCGAAGCGCAGGCAGGGGATGGAGGATACGTCGGGCAGCTCGATCCCCAGCCGCTCCACATCGGCGGCATATTCCTCCCGCAGAAGATCCATGGCGTTTTGCAGGAACCGGGTCTCCACCGCCATGATCTCCTCAAAGGAACGGATGAAGCCCATCTCAAGATCCATGGAGGTGTATTCGTTGAGGTGCCGGGCGGTGGAATGTTTCTCTGCCCGGAATACGGGGGCCACCTCAAAGACCCGTTCATAGGCGCCCACCATCATCTGCTTGTAGAACTGGGGGGACTGGGCCAGAAAGGCTTTCCGGCCGAAGTAGTCCAGACGGAAGATGTTGGAGCCGCCCTCCGCTCCGGCGTGGACGATCTTGGGGGTGTGGACTTCGGTGAAGTCCAGGCTGTGGAGGGTGTCCCGAAAGGCCCGGCACAGCCCGGCCTGGATGCGGAAGATGGAGCGCTCCCGAAGGGCGCGCAGCACCACCGGCCGCAGAGACAGCTCCGTGTCCAGGTTCAGGTTGAGCCGCCGCTTGGAGATGGGCACCGGCAGTGGCCCGGCGGGCCGGGAGAGGAGCTCCAGCTCCAATCCGGCCAGCTCCACGCCCCCAGGCGCCCTAGGCTCCCTGTGGGGCACGCCGGTCACCGCTACGGCGCACTCCTCGGTGACGTCCTCCAGCAGAGCCGGCCGGTCGAAGACGCACTGGAGCACGCCCTCCGGCCCCCGGAGGGTGAGGAAGACCATGCCGCCCATGTCGCGAAGGGCATGGATCATGCCCTCCACCGTCACCGTGCGGCCCTCCCACGTGCCGGAGACCACTGCCTTCAGCGTCACAGTTCGCCGGGTCAGAATTCCATCTATCGTTTTCATTTGGCATCACCTTTTCCGGCCCGATCCCCCCTTGAATGAGGCCGTGTAATGGCGCCTGAGACGAAAAAAGTCCCGAAGCTGTATCAATACAGCTTCGGGACGGAAAATTCCGCGGTACCACCCAGGCTTGTCGTCTCCCCTTTGAGGCGGCCACTCGTTTTCCCGTAACGTGGAAAGGCCGTACCGCCCTACTTGCCCAAGGGGCCTTCGAACGGTCAGCTCCGGAGCGTTGCGCCTTCTCTCTTTGCCGTGGCGGGCTCTCAGCCGGTGACCCGCATTTTCTGTCGGCACGCCCGAGGGGCGGTCTCCTTCATCGCTTTTGTTGTCTGTTATTATACGCACAGTCTTTTTCAATTGCAATAGTGAATTTGAACAGAATCACATCTTTGCTTTTGTGCGCTCTTGTGATAGAATGGGAAAAACACAAAAGGGGAGAGATGGCAATGAACGAATGGGAAGCTTTGCGTGCGGAATGTCTGTCCTGCCGCCGCTGCGCCCTGGCGGACACCCGTACCAATGTGGTCTTTGGCGAGGGAGTGGAGACGGCGGAGGTCATGTGTATCGGCGAGGGCCCCGGGGAACAGGAGGATTTGACCGGCCGTCCCTTCGTGGGCCGGGGCGGCAAGCTGCTGGACGAGATGCTGGAGATCATCGACCTGAGCCGGGAAAAGAACATCTATATCGGCAATATGGTCAAGTGCCGCCCGCCCCAGAACCGGGATCCCCTGAACATCGAACAGGAGGCTTGTGAGCAGTGGCTGGAGCGGCAGATCGCCCTCATTCGCCCCAAGATCATCATCTGCCTGGGCCGCATCGCCGCCATGAAGTACATTAAAGAGGATTTTAAGATCACCCGGGAGCACGGCCAGTGGTTTGAAAGGGACGGCATTTTGCGCATTGCCCTGTTCCACCCGGCGGCCCTTCTCCGCGACCCGCGCAGGAGACCCGAGACCTTCGATGATCTGAAGACCATCCAATCTAAGATCCGTGAGGTGTGCCAGCGCACCTACTGAGCGTCGACCCTTGTCAAGGCAGAGCGGAGCGTGTATAATAACCAAATGAGCGATTGAAATAGGAGGACATCACAATGGATACCAAACTGTTACAGCTTTTGGAGGCCGACTGCACCCTGACGCCCGATCAGCTCTCCGCCATGACCGGTATGAGTGTGGAGGCGGTAAAGACCGCCATCAAGGGATATGAGGACGAGAGGCTTATCCTGGGCTACCAGGCCGTGGTGGACTGGGACCGCACCCAGCGGGAGGCGGTCACCGCCCTTATCGAAGTGAAGGTGACCCCTCAGCGGGGGGACGGCTTTGACCGCATCGCCCAGCGCATCTACCAGTATGACGAGGTGGAGAGCCTCTATCTCATGTCCGGCGCCTTTGACTTCACCGTTATCATCTCCGGACGCACCTTGAAGGAGGTGGCCCACTTCGTGGGGGAGAAGCTGTCCACCATCGACGAGGTCACCAGTACCGCCACCCACTTTATCCTCCGCAAGTACAAGGAGAACCACCTGGTCTTCGAGAAGCGGGAGGAACAGCAGGAAAGGTTTGTGCTTGAGTGATGATGGACTACGAGAAGATCTTGTGCGGAAGGATCAAAAAGGTCAAGCCTTCCGGCATCCGTAAATATTTTGACCTGCTCCAGGGCATGGAGGGGGGGATCTCCCTGGGGATCGGGGAGCCCGACTTCATCACCCCCTGGCACATTCGGGACGCGGGCATCTATTCTCTGGAGAAGGGCTTTACCAAGTACAGTCCCAACGCCGGTCTTTCCGACCTGCGCAAAGCCATTTCCCGTTACCTCAAGCGCCGCTTTGACCTAAGTTATGAGGGCATCGGCCAGATTTTGGTTACGGTGGGCGGCAGCGAGGGCCTGGACTTGGCCTTCCGCTGCATACTGGAGCCGGGGGACGAGGTCATCATCCCCTCGCCCTCCTTCGTGTGCTATAACCCCTTGGTGTCCATGCTCCACGCAGTGCCCGTCCCGGTGGAGACCCGCGCGGAGGACGAGTTCCGCCTGACGGCAGAGGAGCTGAAGGCCGCCATCACCCCCAGGACGAAGGCGGTGGTGCTGCCCTTCCCCAATAATCCCACCGGCGGCATTATGGGCCGGGCGGATCTGGAGGCCCTGGCCGAGGTGCTTCGGGGCACCGACATCATGGTGGTCTCCGACGAGATCTACTGTGAGCTTACCTATGGCCAGCACCATGTCTCCATGGCCAACATCCCGGATATGTACGAGCGCACCATCGTGGTCAACGGCTTTTCCAAGGCCTATTCCATGACCGGCTGGCGGCTGGGATATGTCTGCGGCCCCCAACCCCTCATCGCCGCCATGACCAAGCTCCACCAGTATGCCATCATGTGTGCCCCCACCACCAGCCAGTATGCCGCCATTGAGGCGCTGAACAACGGCGATGGAGATATCGAGGCCATGAAGGAGGAGTACGACGGCCGCCGCCGCTTCCTGGTGGACGGCTTCCGCCGCCTGGGCCTGGAGTGCTTTGAGCCCCGGGGCGCCTTCTACACCTTCCCCTGCATCCGCTCCACCGGCCTCACCTCTGAGGAGTTCTGCGACCGGTTCCTGGAGGCCGAGCATGTGGCCGTCATTCCCGGCTCTGCCTTCGGCCCAGGAGGAGAGGGTTTTGTTCGGGCCTGCTATGCCGCCTCCATGAAGGATCTGGCCGAGGCTTTGGAGCGGCTGGAGCACTTCCTGGATGGTCTGAAAAAATAATGGAAAACGCCTGAAGAGAGGAGAAGTGGGTATGAATATCGTCTGTTTGGATATGGAGGGCGTCCTGGTTCCGGAAATCTGGATCGCGTTTGCCGAAGCCAGTGGGATCCCTGAGCTCAAGCGCACCACCCGGGACGAGCCCGACTACAATAAGCTGATGAACTGGCGGCTGGGCATCCTGAAGGAGCACGGTTTGGGGCTGAAAGAGATCCAGGCCACCATCGCCAAGATCGATCCCCTGCCCGGGGCCAAGGTCTTCCTGGACGAGCTGCGCAGCCTTACCCAGGTCATCATCCTCAGCGACACCTTCGAGCAGTTTGCCAAGCCCCTCATGGAGAAGCTGGGCTGGCCCACCATCTTCTGCAATACCCTGGAAGTGGCGGTCAACGGGGAGATCACCGGCTTCAAGATGCGCTGTGAGAAGTCCAAGCTCACCACGGTGAAGGCGCTCCAGTCCTGCGGTTATGAGACCATTGCCGCCGGGGACAGCTACAACGACCTGGGTATGATCCAGGCCAGTAAGGCGGGTTTCCTCTTTAAGAGTACGGACAAGATCAAGGCCGACTATCCTGAGCTGCCGGCCTATGAGACCTTTGACGACCTGCTCGCCGCCATCAAGGCGGTCATTGCCTGAGAGCTTCAGGCCCATTTACATAGGAGGGGATCTGCCATGGATGAACGATTCCAGGGCCTGGCCTTCGGGCCGGCTGATATCCTGCTGCCCAGGGACTGTGAATACAGTAAGTGGGCAGTGGTGGCCTGTGACCAATATGTCTCCCAGCCGGAGTACTGGGCGGAGGTGGAGCAGATCGTGGGCGGAGCGCCCTCTGCCCTTCGGCTGATCTTACCGGAGAGCTGCCTGGACGGCCCCAACGTGGAGACGGACATCGTGGAGATCAACAATACCATGACCCGCTACCTCCGGGAGGGGCGCTTCCGTGAGCTGCCGGGGGCGCTCGTCTATGTGGAGCGCACGCTCCGGGACGGCAAGCTGCGCCGGGGGTTGGTGGGCGCGCTGGATCTGGAGCAGTATGATTACGAGCCGGACGCCCAGACGCCTGTCCGGGCCACGGAGGGTACTGTTATGAGCCGCATCCCGCCCCGGGTGGCGGTGCGGAAGAACGCCCCCATCGAACTGCCCCATGCCATGCTTTTGTGCGACGACCCGGAGCGGACGGTCATCGAGCCGCTAGCGGCGCGCAAGGGGGAGTTGGAACTTCTCTATGATTTTGACCTGATGACTGGCGGCGGCCATCTCTCCGGCTGGCTTTTGGATGAGGCGACCATGACCCAGGTCGCCGCCGCTTTCCAGGCCCTCAATTCCCCCCAGGCGATGGAGAAGCGGTATGGCCCCCAGAGCGCGGAGATACCCTTCCAGTTTGCCGTTGGAGATGGGAACCACTCTCTCACTACGGCCAAGGAGTGCTATGAGCGGCAGAAAAAGCTGGTGCCCCAGGAGAGGTGGAAGGAGCTGCCCGCCCGGTATGCTTTGTGTGAAGTGATAAACCTTTATGATTCCTCCCTGGAGTTCAAGGCCATACACAGGGTGCTTTTTAACGTCAAGGGAAAAGACTTGCTCAGCTCTCTGCTGGAATCTTTTTCGGGTGCTTATGGCGGGGAGGGCCCCGGCCATATCCTGCGCTATATCTACGCCGGCGGGGAGGGCGCCGTCACGGTGCCCGATCCCGTCCAACCTCTGCCGGTGGGCACCCTTCAGAGCTTTCTGGACGAATACATCAAAGCGCACGGAGGCAGTATCGATTACATCCACGGCATGGGTGTGACCTGCGACCTGGCCCGCCAGCCGGGAAATCTTGGCTTCATCCTGCCGGCGTTGAGCAAAGTGGAGCTGTTTCCGGCCATTCTGAATGGCGGCGTCCTGCCCCGAAAGACCTTCTCCATGGGGGAGGCTCACGACAAGCGGTATTATCTGGAGGCTCGTAAGATCCGGTAAAACGGCAATGCTTCATGGATGGCATTTGTTCTGAATTTGGAGGACTGCTGTGGAGACGTTGACATTGACCGCTCCTGCGAAGCTGAACCTGACCTTGGATGTGCTGGGGAAGCGGGAGGACGGCTATCATGAGATGCGGATGGTAATGACCTCTGTTTCCCTGGCCGATGAGGTGACCCTCACCTTGGAACCGGGGGAGGGCACAGTCATCTCTGCGGATCTGGGCTTTCTGCCAGTGGATGGAAGAAATTTGGCGGCCATTGCGGCGCAGCGCCTTCGACAGGCTACCGGGGGAAACTGGGGGAGGCTGACCATCCACCTTCGAAAGCGGATCCCGGTCTGTGCGGGTACCGCCGGAGGCAGCTCTGACGCCGCCGCCGTCCTTCGGGGCCTGAACCGTCTGGCGGGGTTGGGCCTGCGCGTGGAGGAGCTGGCCGAGATCGGCAGGAGCGTGGGGGCGGATGTGCCCTACTGCGTCATGGGCGGAACGGCTCTGGCGGAAGGGATCGGAGAAAAATTGACGCCCTTGCCGGCGCTGCCGGCGTGCTGGGCGGTGCTGGTGAAGCCCGGTTTCTCGGTATCCACTCCGGAGCTCTTTGCCAAGCTGGACGGGCAGAGGTTCCACGGCCGTCCCGATACCCCGGGGATGATCGGGGCGCTGGAGGCGGGGGATTTGCCCGGCGTGGCCCGAAGACTCTACAATGTCTTTGAGGAAGTGCTGCCCAAGCGGCAGCGGGACGTGGTGGAGGAAGTGAAGGGGACGCTGGTAGACAGGGGCGCCTTGGGCGCCTGTATGACGGGGACCGGCTCCATGGTATATGGACTTTTTTCCGCAGAGGAAAAGGCGGTGGAGGCGTTTGCAGCCCTGAAAAAAATTTGGCCTGAAACCTTCATTTCCTGCACAGGGGTGGATTAAGACGGGTCAAAAATGGAAAAAATGGATACACGCTTTACAGAAGGGTGTGTCCATTTTGTTATTGAAAGGAAAAACAGGCGCCCTGCGCCGGGAAATGGGTTCCAAGGGGAAAAATAAGCTTCACCGCTGGGAGCTGGCGCTGATGCTGGGCATATGCGTGGCGGCGCTGGGTGGGACTTGGCTCTCCGGGCAGCAGAGGGCGCTGTCGGAAAAAGTGGTGCGCCTCCATGTGGTAGGCGCGTCGGACGCGCTGGAGGAGCAGCTGGTGAAGCTGCGGGTGCGGGATGCGGTGCTGGAGGCGGCGGAGCCCTGGCTGGAGGATATTCAGGGTCAGGGCGCGGCCAGAACGGCTTTGGGCGAACACCTGGAGGAGCTGGCCCGGGCCGGAGCCGAGGCCGCCGAAGGAAGGCCGGTGACCGCGGCGCTGGAGGAGGACGTGTGGTTTCCCACCCGGCAATATACCGGCTTTTCCCTCCCGGCGGGCCGCTATACCGCCCTGCGGATCACGGTGGGAGAGGGGAAGGGCCGCAACTGGTGGTGCGTGGTCTTTCCGCCCCTGTGTATGGACTCAGTAAGCCAGCAGACCGCCGAGGCGGCGGGCCTCACCGGGAACCAGGTGGGGCTTATCACCGGGGAGGAGGGCTATGAGGTGCGCTTCAAGGCGCTGGAATTTTGGAACGAGCTGACCGAGAAACTGGGAAAGGAGTGAGAGCATGGAGAAGTATGTCTGCGGCCCCTGTGGGTATGTATACGACCCGGAGGTTGGCGATCCCGACAACGGCGTGGCCCCCGGAACACCGTGGGAAGATGTGCCTGAAGATTGGGTGTGTCCCATCTGCGGCATGGGCAAGGACGTTTTCGAGAAGGCATAAAATTTTGCCCATAGAGTGAAAATCCAATCTTGACTTTTGTGCTTGCCATCTGTTATATTTTATGTTGCAACGTGTAGCGTCAACGCGTAATTCCGGTTGAATGCTGCACGTTGCTTTTTTGTTGTCCGAAAACCCAAATTAAGATAGAAGGCGCGCGGCCTGAAGGCATAAGTCCAGCTCTTCATGTCGGGTACTTTCTTATGTTCAGGAGGAAGAGACATGGATCAAAAATCAAACGCTTTTTTGGAAAAAGAGCCCATCGGCAAGCTGATGGGCAAATATGCCGTGCCCTGCGTGATCTCTCTGCTGTGGCGGCCCTTTACAACATCGTGGATCAGCTGTTTATCGCCAACGCGGACTATCTGGGCTCCTATGGCAACGCGGCCAATACGGTGGTTTTCCCGCTGACGGTGGTGGCCCTGGCGCTGGCCGTAATGATCGGCGATGGCTGCTGCGCTTTTGTCAGCATCAGCCTGGGGGCGGGGAACCGGGAGGACGCCCACAAGAGCATCGGCAGCGCCGTGCTGCTGTGTATTGCCATCAGCCTGATCCTGACAGCAATTTATCTTGTGTTTCAGGAGCGCATCCTGACGATGTTCGGCGGACGGGTCAATGATGAGACCTTTTGCCATGCCAAAGAGTACTTCTTCTGGATCACCCAGGGCGTGCCCTTTTACATGTTCGGACAGGCGCTGAACCCCATCATCCGCTCTGACGGAAGCCCCCGGTTTGCGATGGCCTCTACCCTGGCGGGGGCGCTGGTCAATATCATCCTCGACCCCATTTTCATCTTTGTCTTCCGTTGGGGGATGATGGGCGCGGCGGTGGCCACTGTGCTGGGGCAAATACTCACCGCCGCGCTGGCGGTTTGGTACCTCTGCCACATGAAGGCCGTGTGGATGGAAAAGGGCAGCTTCCGAGTTCACGGGGCGCTGGTGAGGAAATATCTGCCGCTGGGCGGATGCAGCTTTTTGTCCCAGATCTCCCTGGTCATGGCCATGGCAGCGATCCAGAACATGACCTTGAAATACAGCGCGATAGACCCCATCTTTGGTCAGGCGCAGTTTACCCAGATCCCCATGGCGGTGCTGGGTATCGTAATGAAGTTCTTTCAAATCGTCATCTCCATCGCTGTGGGGCTGGCGGCAGGCTGTATCCCGGTGGTGGGATATAACATCGGCGCGGGGCGCAAAGACCGGGCAAAGGCTCTGTTTGTCCGCCTGCTGACGGCAGAGGCGATCGTGGGCGGAGTGGCCCTGCTCATTGTGGAGCTGCTGCCGGGACAGCTTATTGGGCTGTTTGGGGCGGCCAACGAGAGCGCCTACTATACCGAGTACGCCATCAAGTGCTTCCGGGTGTATCTGTGCATGACAGTGCTGGCCACGGTGAATAAGGGCACATTTATCTACCTGCAGGCCCTGGGAAAGGCTGTTGCCTCTACCGTCATCTCTCTGGTACGGGAGGTGGTCTTCGGCGTGGGCTTTGCCCTGCTGCTGCCCCGGTGGTTCGGACTGGACGGAGTGCTCTACTCCATGCCGGTGTCCGATCTGCTGACCTTTTTCATCTGTTTGACGGCGATCGTCTATACCTGCCGGGCGTTGAGAGACAGGGCCGGGGAGAAGGCGTAAAAAGGTGGAAAAAAGGGGCCCGGCACTGCCGGGCCCCTTTTGTTCTGTTTATGCCTCCGGCGTCCACAGATCGGTGAGGGCGTAGACGGTCTTTTTATCCCAACCGGTGCAGGTGCGGGCGGTGAACAGGCAATTCAAAACAGCCTCCTCCACCGCCTCGGCGGCGGCGCGGAAGGGGAGATCCATTTTTTCCTCGTGGAAGGCGGTCACCTGGCGGAGAGCGGACTTGTCGCCGGGGTCAAAGGGGTTGGCGGTGGAAAAGGCCAGGAACACCTCGCCGCTGCCGTGGCCGATGTATGAGCCCAGCCGGGCAAGGCCCACCGAGGCGCGCTTGGCCACCCGACCCAGCTGGCGGCTGTCCAGGGGGAGGTCGGTGGCGAGAAGGACGATGCAGGAGCCCACATCGCTCTCCTTGGCGGCCTTGGCGGCATCCAACCGGGGGCCGATGCGGCCGCCGTTTATGGTGAGGTCGGCCATGCTGCCGTGGTTGGCCAGCACCAGGGCGCCCATGGTATAAGTCTGTCCGTCCGCCTCCATGCGCCGGGAGGCGGAACCGACGCCGCCTTTAAGGCCGTGGCAGACCATGCCCTTGCCGGCGCCCACGTCCCCCTCGGCAAAGTCGGCCCCGGCGGCCTCAAAAGCGGCAAAGACATGTTCCCGGGTGACGGCGCGCTTTTGGATGTGGTTCAGGCCGCCGTCGTTACATTCGCAGACCACCGGGTTTACAGAGCGCAGGTCGACGCCATCTGCCTCACAGCGGCGGATCATGTACTCCACCAGGGCGTCGTGGACGATACCCACGTTGAGGGTGTTGGTCAGGGCGATGGGGGTCTCAATGACGCCCAGCTCCTCCACCTGAACCAGGCCAAGGCTCTTGCCAAAACCGTTGAGGACGAAAGCGGCGGCGGGGAGCTTGTGAGTGAACGGGTTTTGGGGGCAGGGAAGAAGGACGGTCACGCCGGTCTTATGCTCCTCGGTGTCCACGGTGCAGTGCCCAACGGTGACGCCGGGGACGTCGGTGATCCGGTTTCCGGCCCCGGTGGGGAGTGAACCGACTGCAACGCCGTAGTTACGGGCGCGAGACTGTTTCATAGTATCCCTCCTGGAAGGTTTTTCTCCATTGTACCCGCCAAAACGACCGCCGTCAAGGGCAAGGGAAAAATGCTGGAAAGGGGGCCGGGGGAGGGTCTAAAATCTGGTGGGAACGCCCATTGCCTTTTTGAGGGAAGTCCGTATAATTGCGTAGTACGCTCCAGAAGGAGGCAGAGGCGAAATGAAACAGCGGGAAAACAATATCCTTGGGCTGTGCTGGCCCATTTTTATAGAACTGCTTTTACAGATGCTGGTGGGCAACGCCGATCAGATCATGGTGGGTTGGCACGACCCCGGCGGGGTGGGAGCCATCGGCAACGCCAATCAAGTGACCAATCTGGTGCTGCTGGTCTTTTCCGTCATCTGTACCGCGTCGACCATCCTCATTTCCCAATACATAGGAGCAAAGGACACCGCCAAGCTCAACCGAACCTATACGGTGGCGCTGGTGACCAATATCGGTTTTGGAGTTATAGTCAGTGCCGTACTGATCCTGTTCTGTCCCGGTATCTTCCGGCTTATGGGCGTCCATGCCGACATCTTTGAAAAGACCTGCCAGTACATGCGCATCATCGGGGCCGGGATGGCGCTGCAATCCGCTTACCTGACCTTTGTGGCCTTTTTCCGCTCCAGTCAGATGATGAAGGAGACCATGGTCATCTCCGTCCTGATGAACTGCGTCAACATCGGCGGCAACGCCATCCTGATCAACGGCCTGGGGCCTGTGCCGGCCCTGGGGGTGGCGGGGGCGGCGGTGTCCAGCGACTTGTCCCGGCTCATCGGAGTGGCGGTCATCGCCGTCCTCTTCCGCAAACGGTTCGGACGGGCCATTTGCCTTCAGGAGCTGCGGCCCTTCCCCTGGGAACAGTTCAAGCGCCTGCTGGCCATCGGCGTGCCCACAGGGGGAGAGTCTCTTTCCTACAACATGTCACAAATTTGCATCCAGACCATCTGCAATCGCTTTGCCCAGTTCGTGGTGAACACCAGGGTCTATGCCAATATGTTCGCCAACGTGACCTATCTCTTCGGTGCGGCGCTGTCCCAGGCGGCGCAGGTGGTGGTGGCGCGGCTCATGGGTTCGGGGGATCTTCCCGGCACCCGGAAAAGCGTAAAGCGGGCCCTGCTGGGCTCCATGGCGGTGTCCCTGACGGTGAGCGTGCTCCTGTTTCTGCTGGCAAAGCCGGTCTATTCTATCTTTACCTCTGACCCGGACATCCTGGCCCTGGCGCCGGTCATTATGCTGATCGAAATTCCCCTGGAGGCGGGACGGGCGGTGAATATGGTCATGTGCCGGGTCTTGCAGGCCTGCGGGGATATCAGGTACCCCATCACCATCTGCATCATCTTTGCCTGGGCTATGGGAGTGGGCTGCGGCTGGCTCTTCGCGGTGCACCTTGGCTATGGCCTGCCGGGACTGTGGGCGGCCATGGCCTGCGATGAGTGCATCCGGGCGGTTTTGTTCCTGCTGCGATGGCGCTCTGGGGCATGGGAAGAGAAGCATTTGTTGTAAAAATGAAAGATTTTACTTGCTCGCTTGCAAAACGCGGATGCATATGATATACTATCTCCATTGTGTGTAAAGGGGGGAACCGCCGTGGCATTCAAGAAAAATGATGTGGATAACAGCTACCGGGAATTGAAGCGGGAGCTGGCCGCAGAAAGCATCGGAAGGCTCTACATCTTTCATGGAGAGGAGACCTACCTGCGGGATCACTGTGTGAAGGAAATGCGGGAAAAACTCCTCACCGGCGGCCTGGACGAGTTCAACCATCATGTTTTGCCGGCGAAAGATTTTACCATTCAGCGGCTGCGGGAGCTGGTGGACGCCATGCCCATGATGAGTGAACGCACCTTGGTGGAGGTTTACGACTACGATATCTATAAGGGGGATAAGGAGGCGCTGACGGAGCTGCTGAGCGACCTGCCCGATTACGTGTGCCTCATCTTTATCTATGACGTCATCCCCTATAAGCCGGACAACCGGGTGAAGCTGGCAAAGCTCATCAAGGAGACGGGACGGGAGGTCAACTTTCCCCGGCAGGGCCCCGATGGGCTCATCACCTGGATCCAGCGGCGGTTCAAGGCGCTCGGCCATGAAATTTCCGCCGAGGACGCCCGCTATCTGGTGTTTTTGTGCGGCGATCTGATGAATGGGCTGATCACCGAGATCGGCAAGATCGGGGCCTATGCCAAGGCCGAGCGCGTTACCCGCCAGGATATCGACACGGTGGCCACGCCCCAGCTGGACGCGGTGGTGTTCCAGCTCACTGACGCCATCTCCATGGGGAATTTCGATAAGGCCTTTTCCGTCATGTCCGACCTGCTGCATATGCAGGAGACTCCCATCGGGCTGCTGGCCATGCTGGGCTGGCAGCTGCGGCGGCTCTATACCGCCCGACTGGCCATTGAGAATGGGAAAGGGGCCAAGTGGCTTATGGAGCTGTGGGGCATCAGCTGGGCCTCTACGGCGGAAAAGCTCCTTCAGTCGGCCCGGCGGTTCTCCCTGGCATGGTGCCGCAGGGCGGTCATCCGCTGTGAGGAGACTGACCTTGCCATGAAATCCACCGGAGCGGACGCGGGGGAGCTGCTCACCGGCCTGCTTTTGGAGCTGGCGGAGAAGAAATCGGCTTGAGAACATGTCTTTCAGAAAGCGAGGGTGCTTATTTTGAATATTTTGATGGAGAGATTCAACCTGCCGCAGGAGCTGGCACAGATCGTGGAACACAGCCCCAGCGTCATCGTTCCCGAGAGCAAGGAGACCTTGTACGAGCTGATCTTCGGCAACAGCCGCAGCGACCGCATTGAGGTCTCCTATGAGGTGAACGGCGAGATGGTGAAGGAGGCCAGCGTGGTACGCTGCCGCAATGGGGCGGTGGTGAACTTTGAGGAGGATTACATGCGCCGCCGGGATCCGGACAGTATGCGCATCGCCGACGACCAGCCCACCGACAAGCCCCGGTTTGAGGAGGTCTACGGCTATCCCTTCTCTGAGGTGCGGGAGGAGACCATGCGGTGGCTGGCCACCCAGGAGCTGGTGCTGGTGCCCTTTAAGGCGGGGGGCTATGACTACGGCTATGAGGCGGTGCTGGTCTGCCCCCGGAACGCCGCCTTTTTTGCCTTTGCCCTGGGCCAGCTCCAGGCATTTGTGAACATTCGGGAGGTGGACAGCTTTACCCCCCGGGCCATTATCTATATGGCGCCGCCCTTCCGCCACACCCGCTTCAACGGCAAGCAGGTGGTGGTACACAGCCGCAGTGAGACGCTCCACGAGATCTTTTCCTACAATCTCTATCCCGGCCCCTCCGCCAAGAAAGGGGTTTACAGCGTGCTGCTGGACATCGGAGAGCAGGAGGGCTGGGTCACGGCCCACGCCTCCGCCGCCCGGATCATCACCCCCTATGAAAATGAGATGGTGATGATGCACGAGGGGGCCTCCGGCGGCGGTAAGAGCGAGCTTTTGCAGGATGTGCGCCGGGAGGAGGACGGCCGGGTGCTGGTGGGAGTGAACACCGTCAACGGTACCCGGCACTACATCAGCATGAGCGACACCTGTACCATCGAGCCGGTGACCGACGATATGGCCATGTGCTGTCCCAGCTTTCAGGGCGGCAGCGGCAAGCTGACTCTCTCGGACGGAGAGGACGGCTGGTTCGTCCGGGTGGACGGCATCGACGAGTATGGCGCCGACCCTACTTACGAGCGTATCTCCATCCATACCAAGGAGCCGCTGATCTTTTTCAACCTTCAGGCGGTGCCCAGGGCCACCTGCCTGCTCTGGGAGCACTCTCCGGATTCTGACGGCACCCCCTGCTCGAACCCCCGGGTCATCATTCCCCGGCGGATGATCGACCGGGTGGTGAAGGAGCCGGTGGAGGTGGACGTGCGCAGCTTCGGTGTGCGGATGCCCCCCGCCACTGCGGAGCACCCCAGCTACGGTATTGTGGGGCTGATGCACATTCTGCCCCCGGCCTTGGCCTGGCTGTGGCGGCTGGTAGCCCCCAGAGGGTACAATAACCCCAGCATTGTTGACGATGTGCCCTTGGCCAGCGAGGGGGTGGGCTCCTATTGGCCCTTTGCCACCGGGGAACGGGTGACCCAGGCCAACCTGCTCATGGAGCAGATCTTGAACTGTCCCAACACCAAGTATGTTCTCATTCCCAACCAACACATCGGTATCTATGACATCGGCTTCTCCGCCGAATGGATCGCCCGGGAGTATCTGGCCCGCCGGGGCGGAGTGAATTTCCGCATGGATCGCCTTTCTCCCGCCCGGTGTCCCATTCTGGGCTACTCTCTGAAGGAGATGAAGGTGGACGGCCAGTATATCTCGCCCAAATTCCTCCGGCCGGAGCTTCAGGAGCGGCTGGGACAGAAAGGTTATGACGCCGGAGCCAAGATCCTCGCAGAGTTCTTTGACCGGGAGCTGAGGGATTATGATACCGCCCGGCTCCATCCCATGGGCAAGGCGATCATCGACTGTTTCCGCGCCGGCGGCAGCCTGGAGGACTACTGCGAACTGATCCCCCTGGGGCTGGAATAAGCGATGGAACGAATCAGGGAGGCCATCGTGGTAGAGGGGCGGTATGACAAAAATACCCTCTCCCAGGTGGTGGACGCCGTTATTTTGGAAACCTCCGGTTTTGGCGTGTTCAAGGACGCCGAGCGGCTGGCGCTTTTGCGGCGGCTGGCTGCGGAGCGGGGACTGGTCGTTCTCACCGACTCCGACGGGGCTGGGTTCGTGATCCGTAATTTTCTGAAGGGGGCGGTGGATCCGTCCCTGGTGAAGCACGCCTATATCCCTGACCGCCCCGGTAAGGAAAAGCGCAAGCGCGCGCCGGGGAAGGAGGGAAAGCTGGGGGTGGAGGGAATGCCGCCCCAGACGTTGCTGGAGGCTCTGCGTAAGGCGGGTGCCACCTTTTTGGATGAGGAGGCGGGGGAGCGCGTCCCGCCCCGCCGGGCGCTGACCAAAGGGGATCTATACGCCGCGGGTTTGTCCGGGACGGCGGACGCCGCCCAGCGGCGGCAGGCGCTGTTAAAGAAGCTGGATCTGCCGGAGCACCTGAGTTCCAACGCCATGCTGGAGGTGCTCAACGCCCTCTACGGCTATGAAGGGCTGGCAGAGCTGGGGCTGATCTGACGGAAGGCGCTTGCTTTTTCTGCTGGGATGGCGTATGATATAGAACAATAAAGGCAGAGTAGGAAACGGCGTGTATAGTGCCGGCGGGACGGGGAGTTGTCCGCCGGACGAAGTGAGGCTTGACCTCCGCAGTGCCGTTTCCGCATCCCGCTGCCGCATAAGGGACGGCAGCATGAAATCCTCCTCTGTGCGGCACACCCGAAAGGGCTGCCCACCGCAGAAGGAGGAATTTTTATGCTTAAAAACAGAATGAGAACCTACGCCTCACCCTTTTCCGGGGACTATTGGAGGGATGCGCTGGCCGATTTTAAGAACCCACGCATCCTGTGCTTTGCGGCGCTGATGATCGCCGCCTGCGTGGCCCTGTCTTATCTGCCCTCCATTCGAATAGACCTTACCGATCTCTATACGGCCAAGGTCACCTGGGGCTTTTTGGCCCGGTGTGTGTGCGGCATGGTATGCGGGCCGGTGACGGCGCTTGTGTTCGGCTTCGCAGAGGATACGGTATCCTTCGTTGTGAAACCCAGTGGAGCGCCCTACTTTCCCGGCTATGCCCTCACCACGATGCTGGGGACCCTCTTCTACGCCCTGTTCCTCTACCGGGCCAAGCCCACTCTGCCCCGGGTGTTTCTTGCCAAGCTTTGCACCAGCGCCCTCAATGTGACCCTGGGGGCACTATGGAGCTCCATTCTGTCCGGAAAGGGGTATTTATACTACGCCGGAATCAGCTTTTGGAAAAATCTCCTTATGTTGCCGGTGCAGACCCTGATGCTCGTGCTTCTGCTCAATGCCCTCTATCCCGTGCTGTGCCGAATGGGGCTGGCGGCCAATGAGGAAAAAGCGGGGAGCGCAGGGATATAGAAGGCCGATGGATCAAGGACAGGTGCCGTCTGCGATTACTGTGAGCGGCACATAAAAATGCCCGTGAGAATATTTCTCACGGGCATTTTGCAGTTTCAGCCGGTCTCCTTTTCGTGGGCCTCCACCATCCAGGCGGGGAGGGCGTAGAGGTCTGCGTAGTCGGGATAATACTCGGTGAGACGCTCAGAGATGGACTGGTACTCCTCATAGCTCCAGGGCCGGGTACGCCGGTAGATGCGCACGGTGACGCCGTCGGAGAGCTGGAAAGTCTCAGGCAGCGGTTCGTAGGCTTTGCCGGGGCCGGTGTGCGACAGCACATCGTAGGCCAGAATGGTCATGACCCGTTGGTTTTCTTCTCCCAGGTGCACCTGAACCGGATCGCCCACGATCATGTAGTCGGCGGTGGGGGTATTCCAGTTGAAGGCGTCCCGCTTGTCCACCGTGCCGTGGTACTGGATGGTGGTGCGTACCTGCGGATCTGAAAGGCCCAGGGAGGGCCGGAGGCTGGTGAGGGTCTCACTGTTAAAGGTGAAGGAGGAGGCCATCACCACGGCGGTGTGGGGCTCGGTGGCGGAGAGGCCGTCAATGAAGTCGGACAGCTCCAGCAGCTGGTCGATGTCGGTGCGCTGGGGGCCGTAGAACTGGAAGGAGGGGAGCAGGGCGGGAAGGCGCAAGCTGGCGATGGAGACCGGCTGTACCTTGTAGATAAAGCAGTTCACCGCCGTAAGGATGGCGAAGATGGCGCTCCAGAACTGGGGCGCGGCGGACAGGGCCGTCACCGCCAGCAGGGCCACGGCAGGAAGATAGATGAGCAGATGCTGCTGACCGTGGGACTGGACGGCGATGAAGGCGGCGAAGCACACCGCCACCTGGACAAGGCCCAGCACCAGCTTGGCCCGATCCTCCTTGCGCCGCAGACCGTAGAGGGCGGAGAGAAAAACGACGATGAGTAAAATAAGGCCAAAATAGCGGCAGATAAGGAAGATATCTGTGCGTAGACCCAGGTCATAGGCGGAGTAGAGATCCTTGTAGTTGGTGCCCAGTACCTTATCCAGCAGGAATTGGTAGGTAAAAGTCAGAGAACACAGAGCGCAGGAGCCGAAGAGGGCGACGAAGTCTGCCCATCTCTTCCGGTCGCAGACCAGCTTCTGTACCAGGGCGGCCACACCAAAGGAGGCGGCAAAAAAGAAGAAATACCGCCGCAGAAGGAAGGAGCCCACCAACAGTGCGCCGGAGAAGATGCCGCGGCTGACGGCGGGCCGGTCGCTGGTATAGATGACATAGGCCCAGATGCCCAGCGCGGCGGCGGCCACATCCACAAAGCCCACAAGGCCGGTATAGCCCAGCATGGGGAACAGACCTACCAGCACAAGGCCGCTCCACTTTCTCTCCTTTGCCATGGCGGCCAGACCCCAGAGGGCGGGGAGGGTATAGAAGTTGGACAGGGCGAAGAGAAATACCGTTCGGCTGCCGCCAAACAGGCGCATCACCAGGGAGATGGGCAGGGCCAGAAGCTGGTTGTAATCCTGGGTCAGTGTGCTCTCCAGGACGCGGAGGAGATGCCCGTAGTTCATCAGATCCTCCGCCGCAAGAGAGCGGGCGATGGCCCAGTATCCGGCGCTGTCCCAGACATAGACCGTCTTTGAGGTGAAGGCGTAGAGCGCGGTGACGGCGTTGAGGCAGAGAAAGAGGAGCAGCATCTGCCGCCACGGCACCCGTCCCAGGCCCAAAAGCTCTCGTCCCGCATGGCAGAGGGCCAGAACGATGACGGCAAAAACCAGGCCGTTTCCCATATGGCAGAGCTTCTCCACCGGTACGCCGGGAAGCTCCGGCGGGGAGGAGGGCATGGACAGGCTCACATCGAAGAAAAAGCCCAGAAGAAAGCTTACTGTGCCCACCAGCAGGGTCTGCCAGGGCCGGTTCAGAAGCAGCAGCTTTTTCCCGGCATGGAGCAACGTGCCGGAAATGAGAACGGCGGCGGTGATCACCCCGGCGGCCACGGTCAGCTGAAGTCCGCTCAGGGGCGCCAGGGGGAGCAGCACCCAAAGGCGCACCAAAAGCCACCCCCAGAGGAAGGGGGCGGCTATGATGGCGAAGACCCAGGGCAATACCGGGTTATTCTGTTTTGGAGAGACCATCAGCCGGGAGGCCAAGTCATATCCCTCCCGGAGAGGACGTGGAAGTGGAGGTGGCGGACGCTCTGACCCGCCTGGTCACCGATGTTGGAGACCACGCGGTAGCTCTCCAGGCCCAGCTCTTTGGTGAGCTTGGCAATGACGGTGAAGATGTGGCCGATGGTGGCGGCGTTGGTCTCATCCACCTGGGATACCGACGGAATGTGGGCCTTGGGAATGACCAGGAAGTGGGTGGGAGCCTGGGGATCGATGTCATAGAAGGCGTAGCACAGCTCGTCCTCATAGACCTTCTTGCTGGGGATCTCCCCAGCGACGATCTTACAAAACAGGCACTCGGACATAGGGCGTTCCTCCTTTTTACAAATTACCGAAACTGGTTTTGGGCGCTGTCATAGCGGAAGCCGGCGGCCTCCAGCCTGGCACACAGGGCCTCTGGCGTGGTCTCATGCTCCTCGCATAGGGCCGCTAAGGTGGGAAAGCGATCTCTGAGCTGGGTGTTGACCACGCTCAAAAGGATAAAGGGATCCTGAGGAAGCATGGCTCAAAGCCCCAGCTTTTCCGCCACGAAGCCGTCCACCGTGGCCAGGGCGTCGTCCAGCTTCAGCAGGTCACTGCCGCCGCCCATGGCGGAGTCGGGCTTGCCGCCACCCTTGCCGCCGCAGATGGCGGTGACGGAGCGGATAATGTCGCCGGCCTTGATGCCCTTGGCAACAGCCGCCTTGCCGCAGACGGCCAGGAAGGTGATCTTGCCGGCCTTGACGGAGGAGAGGACGGCGACGACACTCTCATCCCGGTCGCGGAGGAAGTCGCCGGTCTTACGAAGCTTGTCGGCGTCAGCGTCGGGGAGCGTGGCGGTGAGCACCTTCAGGTCGCCCACATCCTTAGCGCCCATGAGGAAGGTTTTGGCCTCGCTGACAGCCTCTTTGGCCTGGAAGGCCTCTACAGTGTGGCGGAGGGCCTTGATCTCCTCCATGGTCTGGGAGACCCGCTCCCGCAGCTCGAAGGGCTTGGCCTTGAGGACTGCGGCGGCCTGGAAGAGCATCTCCTGATTACGGTTCAAGGTCTCCAGGGTGAGAAGGCCGGTGGTGGCCTCAATGCGGCGGACGCCGGAGGCCACGGAGAACTCACTGTCGATGTGGAAGAAGCCGGCCTTGGCGGTGTTGTCCAGGTGCGTGCCGCCGCAGAACTCCACAGAGAAACCGTGGCCCATGTCCACCACCCGGACGGTGTCACCGTATTTTTCGCCGAAGAGGGCGATGGCGCCCTTCTGCTTGGCCTCCTCGATGGGGAGCACATCGGTGTGCACCTCGTAGCCCTCCAAAATAGCCTCGTTGACGATGGCGGCCACCCGGGCGAGCTCCTCAGGAGTCATGGCGGAGAAGTGGGTGAAGTCGAAACGGAGACGGTCAGGCTCCACCAGGGAGCCGGCCTGCTGGACATGTGCACCCAGCACCTGGCGCAGAGCGGTGTCCAGCAGGTGGGTGGCGGTGTGGGCGCGCATGACGGCTTTGCGGCGGTCAACGTCGATGGCGGCTTCCACGGGATCGCCCACCTTCAATACGCCCTCGACCATCTTGCCGTAGTGCATATATTTACCGCCCTTGTTCTTCTGCACGTCGGCGACCTGGAAGGAAAGACCCTTGCCAGTGATGGAGCCGTGGTCGGCCACCTGGCCGCCCATCTCGGCATAGAAGGGGGTCTTGTCCAGCACCACGATGGCCTCCACACCGGAGACGATCTCGTCCACCAGCTCGCCCTCGGCCACGATGGCCACCACCTTGGCGGTGGAGATGGTCTCGGTGTAGCCGGTGAAGGTGGTCTCGGGCACCTCTTTGCCGAACTCCACGCCGGCCCAACCCAGATCGCCCAAAGCCTCACGGGCCTTCCGGGCCCGGACTTTCTGCTCCTCCATCAGGGCCTTGAAGGCGTCCTGGGCCACCTTCATGCCGTGCTCAGCCACCATCTCGATGGTCAGGTCAATGGGGAAGCCGTAGGTATCATACAGCTTGAAGGCGTCGGCCCCGGAGAACAGGTTTTCCATCTTGGCCTTGTGGGCCTGGAGCATGTCATGGAAGATCTTCAGGCCGCCGTCGATGGTGCGGGCAAAGTTCTCCTCCTCCACCCGGATGACCTTGGTGATATAGTCCTGCCGCTCCCGCAGCTCGGGGTAGTGGCCCTCGTTTTCGTGGATGACGGTAGCGCAGACCTCATAGAGGAAAGGCTCGTTGACCCCCAGGAGCTTGCCGTGACGGGCGGCCCGGCGGAGGAGACGGCGAAGGACATAGCCCCGGCCCTCGTTGGAGGGGAGCACGCCGTCGCAGATCATGAAGGTGGCAGAGCGGATGTGGTCGGTGATGACCCGGAGGGACACGTCCCGCTCGTGGCTTTCGCCGTAGTGGGCGTGGGTGATCTCGCTGACCTTGTGGGTAATGTTCATGACGGTGTCCACATCGAACAGGGAATCCACGTCCTGGCACACCACGGCCAGCCGTTCCAGGCCCATGCCGGTGTCGATATTCTTCTGCTTCAGCTCCTCGTAGTGGCCCTCGCCATCGTTATTGAACTGGGAGAAAACGATGTTCCAGACCTCCATATACCGGTCGCAGTCACAGCCCACGGTGCAGCCGGGCTTGCCGCAGCCATACTTCTCGCCCCGGTCATAGTAGATCTCGGAGCAGGGGCCGCAGGGGCCGGAGCCGTGCTCCCAGAAGTTGTCCTCCTTGCCGAACTTGAAGATGCGCTCGGTGGGTATGCCGATCTCCTCATTCCAGATGCGGAAGGCCTCCTCGTCGGCGGGGGTGGTCTCGTTGCCGGCGAAGACGGAGGGGTAGAGGCGGCTGGGGTCGATGCCCACCCACTCGGGGGAGGTGAGGAACTCCCAGGCCCAGTGGATGGCCTCCCGCTTGAAGTAGTCCCCGAAGGAGAAGTTGCCCAGCATCTCGAAGTAGGTGCCGTGGCGGGCGGTGTGGCCGATGTTCTCAATGTCGCCGGTGCGGATGCACTTCTGGCAGGTGGTCACCCGATGGCGGGGGGGCTCCTTCTCTCCGGTGAAGTAGGGCTTCATGGGCGCCATACCGGAGTTGATGAGGAGCAGGGAGGCGTCGTCCTGGGGGATGAGGGAGAAGCTGGGCAGGCGCAGATGGTTCTTGCTCTCAAAAAATTTCAGGTACATCTCCCGCAGTTCGTTGACGCCGAGATACTTGGGCTTACTCATGGAAATAACCTCCGATCAAAATTAGGGGTGGGAAATAAAAACGCTCCGCCCCTGTGAAGTCCAGGGGCGAAGCGATATGCTCCGCGGTACCACCCTGATTTACGCCCCGAGGGACGCATCTCATTGCAGCCGGTATCGGGGCTGAGCCGTCCGGTCTCCCGGAATGCTCGGAAGTGGCGCGGCTGTCCGTGTCGCGGAGGGCTTTCACCGTCCCCTCTCGCTTGACGCGGCGTGACAGCCTTAACTTCGTCATTGCGGAGATAATTGTATCACATTTTCCGGCCCTGTCAAGGCTCAAGACTCCTTTTTTGAGGAGAAAAGAGCGAAGAGATTGCTGCTTTTGCAGGCGGAATCGAACCGCTGGCCCGTAAAAAGGAAGCACAGGGGTTTCACAGAGGAGAGCGCCAGGCAGGCCAGGATGCAGAACAGGGAGATGGCCAGATAATAGAGTGTCTGCTGGAGGATGGTGACGGGAATGGTGGAGCTGGTGACGAGCTTACCCCAAATCAGTCCCCCCATACCCAGCGCCAGGGGATGGATGAGGTAGACGCCGAAGGAGAGGCCCGCCAGGCAGGGCAGAAGCTTGCCGCGGTACGCTTTCCCGCGCAGGCAGGTCTTAGCCAGCAGGAAGATGGAGGTGGCCAAAGCCATAGTGAATAGGGAGAGATAGTCGGTAAACCGGCTGGAATAGGCAGCGTGAGCGTAGGTGTCCCAACGGGTGCCCAGGGTGGCAAAGCCCCAGAGAAAAAGGGTCATAAAGGCCAAAACCTTTCGGGATGGGAGATGCTCCAGCCGCTCCAGATAGGCCCCCAGTAGGAAGTAGCCCAGGTAGCCGCCCACAATATTGATATTCAGCGTCCAGTGCTCGGTAAAGGTGAGGAGCCACTCGGGAGGCACAAAAGAGCGAATGGTGTTGAGCCCCAGAGTGAGGATGACCCACAGAGCCATCATATAGTGCCAGTGGGCGCCGTCCAGATGATCTGCCATCCGTTTGAGGAAGGGGGAAAGGAGATACAGGGGCACCAGGGCGTAGAGGAACCAGTAGGGCACCGCCACGCCGTTGTTGAGCAGACGGCTCAGAGAGGTAAGGGCGGTGTCGCCCTGGCCGGTGAAGACCTGGTAGAGAAGCACCAGGGCCGTCCAGGCCAGATAGGGCACCAGGATCTTGGGCAGCCGGCGGCGGAAAAGGAAACCCAGGTCGGCCGTTTTTTCCTCCCGCAGAAGCAGGGCGCCCGACATCATAAAGAAGAGGGGGACGGCGGGGGTGAAGAGGCAGGCCAGCAGGTTGGAGAAATTCCACAGCGGCGCGTTATCCAAGCCCCGCAGAGCCACTGCCGCCGTATGGAGATAGATCACACCCAGCATGGAAAAGACGCGTAGTACGTCGTAATCGAGGCGGCGTTCCTTCATTCTGCGACCTTCTTTCGGATGATAGACAGAGGCGGGGCCTGACAGGGGAGCCGGAGGAGGAAGGGCATTTGGGGCGCCCGGGCCTCTTCAATGGGGAGGCCGTTTTCATCCTCCAATCCCTCCGCGGTGAATGGGACGGGCGCAAGACCGGGGCCCACCAGCTCCAGGGCCTCTCCCCGGCGGAACTTATTGCGCAGGGAGCACAGGGCTTTCCCTTCGGGAGTGCAGGAGGTGACGATGGCAGATACCTGCCAGTCCCGGACATACCGGGCGTCTCCCACATACTGTTCCGGATGGCCATAGTAGAAGCCATGAGAGTAAGGGCGATGACTCACCTTGTCCAGCTCGGCGCGCCAGACGGGCTCCAGCGGCCGCCCAGCCAGGGCGGCGTCTGCCGCATGGCGGTAGGCGTTGGTGACTACAGCGGCGTAGTAGGCCGACTTGGCCCGCCCCTCGATCTTCAGACTGTCCAGGCCCGCATGGAGAAGCTCCGGTATGTGGTCGATCATACACATATCCTTGGAGTTGAAAATGTACGTCCCCCGCGCGTCCTCCTCTACGGGAAAGAACTCACCGGGGCGCTGCTCCTCCATAAGGGCGTACTGATACCGGCAGGGCTGGGCACAGGCGCCCCGGGCGGCGTCCCGCCCGGTCATATAATTGGAGAGGACACACCGGCCGGAATAACTCACGCACATCGCCCCGTGAACGAAAGCCTCTACCTCCAGACCAGGGGGCCGTTTGGAACATATCTCCGCCACCTCGTCCAAAGTCAACTCCCGGGCCAGGATCACTCGCTGCGCCCCCTGGTCGTGCCAAAACCGGGCGGCGGCATAGTTGGTGATGCTGGTCTGGGTGGAGATGTGGACGCTTACCTTTGGAGCATAGCGCTTGGCCAGAGCCAGCACACCCACATCCCCTACAATGAGGGCGTCTGCGCCCGCATCCTGCAGGAAGGCCAGGTATTCGGGCAGAGCGGCCAGCTCATCGTTGCGGGGCATGGTGTTGCAGGTGATGTGGACGCGGACGCCATGAGAATGACAGAGGGAGACTGCCGTTTCCAGCTCCTCCCGGCTGAAATTCCCGGCAAAGGAGCGCATCCCGTACATCTGCCCCGCCAGGTAGACCGCGTCCGCTCCGTAGGCCACAGCCATCTGGAGCCGCTCCATATCACCGGCGGGGGCCAGGATCTCCAATCGCTTATCCATTGTTGAAGCTGGCCTTCAGGCGGTCGAACTCCGCGCTGGTGCGGGCGTAATGGTGGCGGCCGTCGTCGCCCAGGACGTAATAGTAGTCGTCGGTGTCGTCCGGATTAAGGGCGGAATTGAGCGCCACCATGCCGGGACTGGAGATGGGGCCGGGGGGCAGCCCCTTATTGAGATAGGTGTTATAGGGGCTGTCTACGCTCTGATAGTCGGCTTGAGTCACGGCCCTGCCGGTGACATAGGCAATGGCGGCGTCGATTTGGAGCAGGCCCACGGTCTCGTACTCCGGGTGATCCAGCCGGTTGTATATAACAGAGGCGATATGGGCCTGGTCAGTGCCGTCGGTCTCCTTTTCGATGAGGGAGGCGATGGTGACGATGTCGTGGATGGAGTAGCCCATCTCGGCACACTGGGAACGCAGCTCGTCCGTGAATTGCAGGTCGAAGCGGAGGATCATCTTGTTCAGCACCTGTACCGCCTCGTCCTCACCGCCGCCCATGTAGAACTCATAGGTGTCGGGGAAGAGATAGCCCTCCAGCCGGTGGTAATCACCCAAGGGGAGAACGCCCTTGAGGAAGGAATATTTGAAATCATACTCGGCCGCCACCTTCTGCAAGGTGGAGACATTGGCCACACCCTCCTGGGCCAGCAGGGAGAAGATCTGATCCAGGGTATAGCCCTCAGGGATGGTGACGCTCACCGTTTTCCGGCTTCCCGAGCGGGCGGACATGGAGTTGATCAGCGCATTATAGTCCATGTCGGTGTTGAGATTATAGGTGCCGGGAGCCAGTTTGCTGCTGGCATGGGAGAAGGCGGCAAAGAGCTTGAAGAGGGCCTTATACTCAATCAGGCCGTTTTCCTTGAGCTGGTCGGCCACATAGTCCATGTTCGCCTGACTCACCGTCCGGGTCACGGTCTGGGTCACGCCGTCTCGGGTGACCTCCACCTCCTCGTCGTGATAGGTGAAAATATCGTCGGTGAGGGTGAGGTCAGCAGAATGGGACTCCTTGTTGAGAGCAAGTACATCTCCGGCCCAGATCCAACCCAATCCCGCCAAAACGGCGGAGACTGCCACGACCAGAAGGATGTATAGGATGGGATTCATATGCTTTTTTCGCCGACGGCGCTTGCGCTGACCTTGGGGAGCGTTTCTGGGAGGGGTTCGCTGAGATTCCTGTGCCATATAGGGCTCACTCCTGTCATTTTCGCGTCCCCATCCTGGAACCACATTTGTGGGGGACGCATAGGATATTTCGGATGGCGGCGAGGGAGACCTCCCGAGCCGTCAAATAATCAACGAGGTGAAGTTTCTATGTGCTGTGGTAACAACGGTTGGGGCGGCGGATGCTGCTGGATCATCCTCATTATCATCATCCTGTGCTGCTGCTGTGGCGGCTGGGGCGGTAACGGCTGTGGCTGCGGCAACGGCTGTGGCTGTGGGTGCAACGACGGCTGCTGCTGAGCGAGTACACAGGGAAGAGCGGGGTGAAAGCCCCGCTTTTCTCTTTTTCAAGAGAAGGACAGGCGCTCCCGCTCCGTGAGGATCAGATCAAGCTGCCGGTCATGGGCTGCGGCAGGAATACTATCCAGCAGGAGGGATCCCCGACATAGAGCCACGGTGTAGGGCGTGTGCCGGGTCAGATACCGGTCATAGTATCCCCCACCATGCCCCAACCGAAACCCCCGGCGGTCACAGCACAGGGCGGGGACGAGGAGGAGAGAACCGGCCCCGGGAACCAGCGGGGGACAGGTCTCATCAGGCTCCGGGATGTCATAAGAGCCCTTTTGAAGTGCCTGGGGGCCCATATATTGGCGAAACTCCATCACGCCCTGCGGGCGGCAGCATGGCAAGGCAATGACCTTGCCGCGCTGGAGCAGAGGTTCTATGAGCTGCGCAGTGTCCGGCTCCATCCCCGCACCGTAGTATAGAAACAGCGTGTGGGCCTGCTCGACCTGAGGCAGAGCAAGGAACCGGGCAAAGAGGAGTTGGTCGCTGCGGGATCTGTCACCATCTGACAGGTAAAAATGCTTTACGCTTTGCCGCAGGACGGCTTTTTCAGTGGCGATAGTGGGTTCCATCCTGCACCTGCCGGGCAGCGGCCTCTCCCTTGAGAAGCTCCACCAGCTTTAAGCCAAAATCAAAGGCGGCGCCAGGGCCCTGCCCGGTGACCAGCTTGCCGTCCACGACTGCTTTTTCACCGGTGCAGGGGATAGCCCCGGTCAACTGATCCTCCATACCGGGATAGCAAACTGCTCTGCGGCCCTTGAGAAAGCCCAGGGCGCCAAGAATGGTGGGGGCGGCGCAGATGGCGGCCAGATAGGCGTTCTTTTCCTCGTAGACCTGTTTGATAAGCTCCATGGCCCTGGGTGAGCGCAGGATGGACGTCACGCCCCCCATACCGCCGGGAAGCACAAGGGCCTGCAGGCTAGACAGCTCCGCTTTGTCCACCGTCAGATCGGCTTTCACAGTGATATTGTGAGCACCGGTGACATCAGAGCCGGAAAGGCCCACCAGGGAGACCTCCACCCCCGCTCGGCGGAGCAGGTCGGCGGGGACGATGGCCTCGGCCTCCTCGAAGCCGGTACCAAGAAGAATATAGACCATAAATGTGAGCCTCCTATTAAGAAAGAGTGGAAATATCATTAGAAATGACAGACCAGATCTCGCTGTGGATGTCCTCCATGCTCCGCACCTGGCCGTGGCCGTCCACACAAGGGATCCGGCGCCATCCATAGTGCTCCGCGGCCCGGAGGGCGGTCTGGTGACAGAGGGCCAGATAGGCCTCGTCCACCTCGTGGATATCGCCCTTGGTGTGCGTTTCACTTTCCCGGGAACGTAAAAGCCGCACCGATTGCTCCGTGGGCATATCCAAATAGATCACTGTGTCAGGGGCGGGAAGTCCCAGCTTGCGGTACTCCAAATCGAAAAGCCAGTCAAAGAAGGCGGGCTGTTCCTGGGCGGAGAGCTTGCCTCCCTGGTGGACGGCGTTGGAGGTGGTGTAGCGGTCGGAGAGAATGAGCCCTCCCGATTGATAGCGCGCACCCCAGACCTTTTTCCAGGAGGCGTAACGGTCTACGGCGTAAAAAATAGAGGCGGCGTAGGGGTTTACATCGGAGGGATGGGAACCGAACTCGCCCCCCAGGTACATGCGGATGAGCGCGGAGGAGGGCTCTTCATATTGCGGGAAGACCAGCCTTTGAAAGTCTGTTCCCTGGGTGCGGAGCCGGTCACACAGAAGCCTGAACTGGGTGGACTTTCCGGAGCCGTCGGTGCCTTCGAAGACGATGAGTTTTCCCTTCATGTCACTTGCCTCCCAATCGCGCCCCCAGGGCGTCTACCAAGATAAGAGGGAGCTTTGCCATACGGCCGATCCGGCTGGGCTCCTTAATGAGCCGGTAGAGCCACTCCAGCCCCGCCTTCTGCCAGGCCTCGGGAGCCCGTTGCACGTTTCCGGCGAACACGTCCAGACAGCCGCCCAGCCCCACTGCCAGCTTCACACCGGTCTGGGGGCCGTTCTGCGCCATCCAGAGCTCCTGCTTGGGCGCGCCCAGGCAGACGAAGACCACATCCGCGCCCGAGGCGCGAATGGCCTCGATGACAGGCCCGTCCTCTTTAAAATAGCCGTCATGGGTGCCGCAGATGATAAGCCCGGGATTGGCCTTGCGGAGATTCTCCGCCGCCTGTTCCGCAACGCCGGGCTTGGCGCCCAGAAGGAAGAGCTTGTCCCCCGTCCGGGCCATATGAGCCATGAGGCCCTGGGCGAAGTCCGCGCCGGGGGCGCGCCCCCGCAGGGGGCGGCCCAGGATCTTGGAGGCATAAACTACGCCTACCCCGTCGGGAAGAGACAGGTCAGCCCGGTTGAGAACAGCCCGGAAGGCCTCATCCTTCTTGGCGGAGAGGATAAATTCCGGGTTGGGGGTGACCACGTAGTGGAAGCGCTCCTCCTGCAAAAGGGCGGCTCCGGCCGCAATGGCCTCGGATAAGAGCAGGTCGTCGATACCCACGCCTAAAATATCTGTTTTCAAGCAAATACCTCCCGGAGGTCATAAGTGTAACATTTTAACTCACCTATTTTAGCACATATCTGGCAAAAAGTCCACGATAAACCAGGATATTCAATATAGAAAAATGATGCCGCAAAAATGGCGGGATATACAGAGAGGGGGGCGGGCAAAAAGACCGCAAAAAGGATTTCGCAACTGGAGGTTGCGTTCATTCCAAGGGGGCTTGCTGGACTTTTGCGGCGTAACCCGTTATACTAAGAACAAAAGACGGCGGGGAGGAATGGAATGTGAGCTTGGGAGAAAATATCGTTCGCCTGCGGACAGGGCAAGGTCTGTCCCAGGAGAGCCTGGCGGAAAAGTTGGGGGTCTCCCGCCAGTCTGTGTCAAAGTGGGAGACGGACGGGTCGATCCCCGATCTGGATAAACTGATAAAACTGAGCGAAGTCTTTGGGATCTCACTGGATGAGCTCGTAAAGGGAGGGGGCTTTACGGATGAGCTGACCTTGAAGAAGACGCCTGAGAAGGGAACGGAGCGCTCTGAGCCGCCGCAAAGGAGCGGAAGCCGCCGGGCCGGATACGTGTATCTGGTCATGGGCGCAGTCATCACCGTTATCCTGGCTCTCATGGGCGGCGCGCTGTTGGGCTTGATCTTTGGCCTGCCGTTCTATATCTGTACTATTATCTGCCTGACCTCCAAGGGAAAGCGGGCGGGACTGTGGTGCGGCTGGATCCTGTTTCTGTTGACCGACCTCTATCTCCGTTATGCCACAGGTCTGAGCTGGGGGATCGTTTTTCAGACCTTCCGCTGGACGCCCCGGATGAACTATATGCGGCTTTTTATCGCCTGGGCCCAGTTCCTGGTGATGCTCATTTTCATCCTTTGGACGGCGCTTTCTTACGGAAAAGAACCATGGCCGGCGGGGAAGAGCTGGAAACGGCCCTTTTTTATGGGCTGCGCAGGCGTGGCGTGTACGACCCTGCTTCTGTGGAATTTTAATCTCATAATGACACGCGGCCAATTTTATACAGGCTCGCTTTATTACTGCCTTGCCTTCGGCCGGACAGCAATGGACTACTGCCGGATGATCCTGGTGGGCTGGACGGCCGCCCAGCTTGTACGGTTTCGACGGGGAAAAGGGGAAAAAGAGAAAGAAACGGAGTAAAACGAGTAAAAATAAGAAAAAACTGGAATGGGGTTCACTCCCATTCCAGTTTCTTTTTTAACCAGCCCCAAAAGCCGGAGATATCCTGATCTCCTTGAGGGCGGGCCGGCAGGGACGGCGGCTGGGCGGCCTCGCTTAGAAGGGCGGCCTGGGCGTCCAGAGGTTCCGCACCGGGATGGCGGATAGGGAAAAGCCACTCCCCGGTATCGTCCAGCTCCCGAGCCCTCATATTGTCGGCGCAGAGAAGCTCGATATAACGGGAGAGCTGCCGCCGAACGGCCTCATCCAGCACCGGACAGGCCAGTTCTACTCGCCGCTGGGTGTTTCGGGTCATAAAGTCTGCCGAGGAGAGGTATATTTTGGCGTCCTCTCCCTTGCCAAAGACAAAGATGCGGGCGTGCTCCAAAAACCGGCCCACGATGGAGAAGATACGGATGTTGTCGGTCAGATCCTTTATGCCGGGGCGGAGACAGCACACACCCCGGACATTCAGCAGGATCCTCACGCCCGCCTGACTGGCCTGGGAGAGCTTGTCGATGAGTGCCCGGTCGGTGACGGAGTTGACCTTGCAGAAGAGGAACCCCTCGCTGCCTTTGGCGATCTCTCCATCTATAAGGCCGATGAGGCCGGGACGCAGGCTGTGGGGAGCGGCCAGGAGATATTGGTATTCGCCCGCCAGATTTCCTGTGGCCAGGTCTTGGAAGAAAGCGGCGGCGTCAGAGCCCAGGCCGGGGTGGGCGGTCATCAGGCACAGATCGGTATACTGCCGGGCGGTCTTTTCGTTGTAATTGCCCGTGCCGATCTGGGTGATGTATTGAATGGCGCTCCGGTCCCGGCGGGTGATGAGACAGATTTTGGAGTGGACCTTGAAGCCCTCAGCGCCGTAGATGAGTGTGCAGCCCGCCTCCTCCAGCCGCTCTGCCCAGCGGATGTTGTTCTGCTCGTCGAACCGGGCCTGAAGCTCCAGGAGAACGGTGACGTCTTTGCCGTTTTCTGCTGCCGCGGCAAGGTATTCTACCAGTTTGGTCTTGGAGGCCAGCCTGTAAATCGTGATCTTGATGGACAGCACCTGGGGGTCGGCGGAGGCCTCCCGCACCAGGCGGAGGAAGGGCTCCATGGAGTGGTAGGGGTAGTAGAGCAGAACGTCCTGACGGAGGAGCTGAGGGATGATGGGCTCCTTCTGGGAAAGGGCGCTGGGCCAGCAGGGGGCAAAGGGAGGATAGCACAAAGCGGCGGCGCTCTCTTTGGGCAGCCGATCTTCCAGCGCATAGACATAGCGCAGAGACAGGGGGGCTTTGGAATGGAAGACCCGGGCCGCCTCCAGCCCAAGGCGGCTTTGGAGGTGGGACAGGGCGGCCTCGTCCAGGTTTCCCTGAAGCTCCAGGCGCACGGGAGAAAGACGGGAGCGTTTTTTTAAGAGCTTTTTCATATGGGCGCGGAAGTCCTCTTCCGTCTCGCTATCTTCGTCCTCCGGGGGCAGGTCGGCGTTGCGGGTCACCGCGATCACAGCCTGAGAGGTGACCGTATAGCCCTCAAAGAGCGCATAGGCATGGGAGAGGATGATCTGCTCAATGAGCACATAGCGAAGACCTGGCTCCTCCAGCACCAAAAACGAAGGCAGCGCCTTTGGGACAGGCACCAGCCCTAGATGCTCCCGGCCCTCCCGGCGCAGGGAAAGGACGATGGTAAGCTGGCCGCTGGGCAGGTGGGGGAAGGGGTGATGGCTGTCTACCACCAGAGGGGAGAGGATAGGCCCCGCACAATCCCGGAAGAACCGTTCGGTCTGCCGCCGTTCCCGCTGGCTCAGCTCCTGGGGAGAGAGCCGGCAGATATTGCAGGCGCGCAGGCGTTTTTCCAGCTCGGCCACCAGTTTGTCCCGGCGGTGATAGAGGGGCCGGACGGCCTGAAGGATGAGGGAGAGCTGCCGGGCGGGGGTGAGACCGCTCTTGCTGTCCACGTGATTCGGGCGTATGAGCGCCATGTCCCCGATACTTCCAACCCGAACCATGAAAAATTCTTCTAAATTACTGGTAAAAATAGCGGCAAATTTCAGCCGCTCGAAGAGAGGGACGCTCTCGTCCCAGGCCTCTTCCATAACCCGCTGGTTGAAGCGCAGCCAGGACAGCTCCCGTTCCTGGGTATACCGGGTGTCCACCTCATTCCCCTTGGACATAGGGCGCCTCCTTTCCCAAGACCCGGGACAGGAGATAACCTTCCCGCACCCCCTGGAGACTGACGTCGACCGTTTCCACGGAGAAAGTCTTGACAATCTCCCGCAGGATGATGAGACCAGGCAGAAGGGTGTGGATCCGGTCAGGGGAGATGCGAAGCACATCTCGAAGCGTTTCACTATCCCCCTTTTTCAACCTGCGGCAGAGTGCCCGGATATCCTGGGCGGCAAGAGCCTGGCCCGGCTTCAGGCCACAGAGCTTTCCGGCGGCGCGGATGGTGCCGCCCACTCCCCGCAGATGGGTGCAGGGGGTGGCCTCTACGCGGGAGAGCGCATCCGCCACATGGCGGCGGATGATCTTGGCCTCTCCGGCAGTGGGGAATATTCCCTCTACATATTGGGTGAAGAGGGACAGAGAGCCCAGGGGCAAACTGACGGCGGAGCGGATGTTCCCGTCCTCGCAGACCACCAGCTCGGTGGAGCCGCCGCCGATGTCGGAGAGCAGGCCGGGATCGGCGGTCTCAGGGGCGCCCCAGAGGGCGCCCAGGTAGGACAAAGCGGCCTCCTCCGCGCCGGAGATGACCTCGATCTCCGCACCGGTGGCGCCCCAGATGGCGGAGAGAGCTTCGTCGGTATTGACGATGTTGCGCAGAGAGGCTGTGGCAAAAATGTGGAGCTCCTCCACGCCCAGGTTCCGCAGCAAGTTCTGGAACTGGGCGATGACCTGGCAGGCCTCCTGGATCCCCGCGGGGGAGAGGACGCCGTTTTTCACATAGCCGGCCAGTCCAACGGTCTCTTTTTTCCCAAGCAGGAGCTTGAAGCCACCGTTTTCATACCGGTAGATGGAAAGACGCACGGTATTGGAGCCTACATCCACCACGCCGCAGTTGGGCATATCCATTTCCTCCTTGGCAAAGCCTTTGGTCAGGGGTATTTTATGCACCGCAGCGGAAAAAACAACGTTATAGCGCCAAAAATGAAAAAACGCTGCAAAGAATACCCGCATGACACGGAAGTATCATGCGGGTATTCCAAATGTTCTTTACAGGGGCCTGGCGCTCTTTGCTTCTCTGGCCATGCTTATGTGGGAGGCAGGATCTCGGTGTAGGTGAGCAGACGGTAGAGGAGGTAAGCCGCTTCATCCCGTGTGGTGGGCTGGGTGGAGACGATATTTGCCGGATCGTCCCACAGCAGATTCAGGGAATTGCCGAAATAGCCTTCCTGGCTCTCCGCCAGGAGCCAGACCGAGGACTTGGCCCAGCCGTCATAGCCCGCCAACGCTTCACTTTCCAAAGCGCTGCTTGGCATGGCGGCACTGTCCTCATAGAGGAACATATTGAGCCGCTGGGCCAGACGGCCCATGACGGTGATGAACTGTTGGTGGTCGATGGGCTCCTCCGGCAGAAACAGGTCGTGACCAATGCCCTTTACCAGCCCCATATTGCTCACGGCGATGACGGCAGGGGCGTACCAGGCGTCGTCAGAGACGTCGGTATAAGGGCTTGGATTTTCAGGTATGACGCAATTAAGGGCGGAGGCAAGAATCTGGCACAGCTCAGCCCGGGTCAGGGTGTCCGCCGGGTGATAACTGCCGTCGCCTACGCCCTGAAGCATATCATAGGTCTTCAAAATGCTGAGGGCCTCGGCATACCGGGACTGGTCGTGATCGGTGAAAAGGGGAGCCTCCACCTCCAGCCCGACCTGAGCGCCGGCCTGGACGGCGGTGGCGTCCAGCCAGTTGTTGTCTCCCTTGCTCAGCCACACTCCGGCGGAAATGGGAAGGGCTTCCAGCAGGGCCAATAGCGCCTCGGGAGTCTCCTGGGCGGCGGTTGTCAGGTTGAGCTGCCAAAGGGCGCCGCCCAGATCGATCTGAAGGGTGTCGTCCCCCTGTCGAGGGACGCTGTCCGCCAGCAGAAGAGCCACGTCAGCGGCCAGGCGTTCGTCCATCAGCAGATCGGGGATCACGCCGATCTGGTCGGTAGTATTGCCGGCGGGAGAAAAGAAGCGGTGAGAGGTGATCTTGAGGGCGTCTCCGTCGGCGAAGAATCTGGGGAAGGAGCGTTTGGTCAGCACGGTTTGCGCCACGCCCTTACCGTAAGTGCGGCCTCCGATGATGAGGCCCCGGCTATAGGATTGAATGGCGGCGGTGAAGATCTCCGCCGCGCTGGCGGTATTCTGATCTACCAGCACGATGACGGGGGCGTCAGTGGCGGCGTCGTTTTCGTAGGGGTGATACTCATAGTTTCCGACTCCGTCCCGGAAGTAGAGAAGGTCGCCCTCGCCGATGAAGAGGCCGGCGGAGTCCACGGCAGCGTCGGTGGCGCCGCCCAGGTTGGTGCGGAGATCTACGATCCACACATCGGCTTCGGCGCCGTAAGCGTCAATGGCGTCCCGGAAATGGCCATAGGTCTCCTCACCGAAGGTATCACAGTCGATGTAGCCGATGTGGCCGGCCAGAAGGTCGCTGCTGGTGGCAGGGACGACTACGATGTTCCGGGTGAGGGTGACAGTGCGCCGGGCGCCGCCGCGCAGATAGGTGACCTGCACCTTGGAGCCCACCTCGCCCTTGAACCAGTCGGAGATCACGTCCTCGTCCGGCTCTTTCAGAACATCCTGACCGTCCACCGCCACAATAATATCGCCGGCCTGGAGCCCGCCTGCCTCGGCGGGGGAGTCCGCCATAACGCCGCCGAGCAGAAGCCCGTTTTCGGTGTGGGAGTAGGAAATGCCGACGCCGACCAGGGTGGAGTCCTGCATGGTGGCGGCAAAAGCGGCGTAGTCCTCGGCGGTGAAATACTCCGTATAGGGATCCCCCAGGGCTGCCAGCATATCCTCGATAGTGGGCTGTTCCAAAACGGACTGAGGCACCTCATCGATGTAATAGGTCTGGAGGAGCTGCGCCGCCTGCTTGGGCGTGAGGGCCTGTGCGGCGGGAAGGGCCAGCAGGGAAAGGGCAAGCGCCGCGGCGGTGAGACGGGAAGCAATATGTCGATTCATAGGCTTGTGCCTCCAAGAGAAGGATACGTTCATTTTAATATCATAATCCAAAATGCCGCCGGGCACAATCCCCGGCGGCATTTTGTCACCTATTTGTTAATTTTCTGCCTCCAAGACAGTCAAACATCCAGCCGGATGGAAACAGGACAATGGTCGCTGCCGTAAATGTCGGTGTGGATGGCGGCGTCAGTGAGCCGATCCCGCAGCCGATGGGAGATGAGGAAGTAGTCGATGCGCCATCCGGCATTATTTTCCCTGGCGTGAAAACGGTAGCTCCACCAGGAGTAGGCTCCTGTCAGGCCGGGATTCAAATAACGGAAGGTGTCGGTGAAGCCGGCGGCCAGAAGCTGGGAGAATTTTTCCCGCTCCTGATCAGAAAAACCGGGATTTAAGTGATTGCTTTTCGGATTTTTCAGGTCGATCTCCTCGTGTGCCACGTTCAGATCGCCGCAGACGACCACCGGCTTTTTCTCGTCCAGGGCGAGGAGGTAGGCCCGGAAGGCGTCTTCCCAGGCCATGCGGTAGTCCAGCCGTTTCAGCCCGTCCTGCGCGTTGGGTGTGTAGACGGTGACAAGATAGAAATCCTCAAACTCCAGGGTGATGGAGCGGCCCTCTCCTACATGGTCGTCATCACCAATATCGTAGGATACGCGCAGGGGCGTCAAACGGGTGAAAACGGCGGTGCCGGAGTAGCCCTTCTTCTGGGCGGAGTTCCAATACATTTGGTAACCAGGCAGGTCAAACTCTGCCTGATGGGCCTCCATTTTGGTCTCCTGCAGGCAGAATACGTCGGCATCCAAGGCGAAAAAGCTTTCTAAAAAGCCCTTTTTCAGGCAGGCCCGCAGGCCGTTAACATTCCACGAGACAAATTTCATTGCATCTGTTCCTCCTTTTGAATGATAAAGCTTGCCGTACCCATCAGGTCAGTGCGGTAGATCTCACAGCCGGCGGCGCCCAGCCGCTCCATGGCCTCCAGAGCCGGGTGGCCGTAGGAGTTGTACCCGGAAGAGATGACGGCCCGCTCCGGTGCGACAGCCAGGAGCAGTTCTTCCGATGTGGCGTTTTTGGAGCCGTGATGGCCCACCACAAGCAGTTCAATGTCCGGCAAGCTTTTATACTTTACAAGCCTGCGCTCCACTACCGCGTCCATATCTCCGGTGATCAGCACGTCGAAGGAGCCGACGGTGCACAGAACGGACAGGCCCTCCTCGTTGGCGCTGCCCTTGCCCAAGGGCTCGTAGATGGAGAGAAGGGCATCGCCAAATGAAATGGCGGCATCCTCCAAAAGAAGTTCTACGGAGCAGCCGTGCTCTTTTGCCAAAGCCAGGATCTCCTGGCGAAGGGGATCCTCCGGGGTCACATCGGGAGCGATGATGAGGGACACATCGATCCGGGAGAGAAGCTCCGCTACGCCGCAGGTGTGATCGCTGTGGTAGTGGGTGAGTATCAGAGCGTCCAGGTGGGATGAACCCAAGGACTGTAGGTAATCTGCGGCCACATCGCCGGGATCGTCCCAGCTGTTGCCGCCACAGTCCACGAGTACGGCGTGTCCCCTGGAATAGAAGAGAGTGGAGGCACCCTGCCCCACGTCCAGAGCGGCCACAGTGAGAGCTCCGGTGAGGGTGGGATAGACATTCATCATCAAGGCGGCGCAGAGGGTGGGAAGCAGGGTGATGACGCAAACGGTGGGGCGCAGCCTCCGCCGGGAGAAGAGGTACAGAAGCGCTATGGCATAGGCGATCAGGAACCAACCCAGCAGATAGATTGAGGTGAGGGGAATGGAGGCGAAGGGTAAGCGGGAGAAGGCTTTTACGATAAAGATCACCCATCGGGCGGGCCAGGCGGAGATCCAGGCCAGGATGGCCGCCGCACCGGGAAAACACAGGCCCAAAAGAGCGGCCAGAAGCCCGCTTAAAAACACGTCGGACACCGCCCACAGTGTGAGCAGGTTGGTCAATGGCCCTACAAGAGAGACTGAATGGAAATGAAGCGCGGCCAGAGGAGTGGTGAAGAGGAGCGCGCCCAGCGTGACGGCAAGGGAATCCACGCAATAAAGCAGAACCTTGCCTGCCAGAGAGCCGGGGAGCTTGTCCCATTTTGGGACGGCCCTATGCCACCGCTGACTCAGCGGTGTGGTGATGAGATAGATACCGGCAACAGCGGCGAAGGAGAGCTGTAAGCTGACGCTGGAGGCGGCATAGGGACAATGGAGCAGGAGCAGCGCCAGGACGGTGCACAGAGCGGTGGGACGATCCTCCTCCCGATTGAGCAAGGGAGCCAGCAGAGGAAAAGAACACATGAAAGCGGCTCGAAGGGCGGAGGGGGAATTTCCCGCCAGGGCGGCGAAAAAATAGACGATCAGAATGGTGAGGATAGCGGAGCGGCGGTTCATTTTACCCAAAAGCAGAGCCATCATAGCCGCCAAAAAGCTGATATGGAGGCCGGATACCGCAACTATATGGGAAATGCCGGATCGCTGAAAGGCGGAATAGAGCCCGGTGGGCAGAGCGGATTTGTCCCCGGTGATGAGCGCGGTGACAAAACCGGCTATATCTGCTGGGAAAAGGCGGGCTACAGAAGCCTTCAGTTCATGGGCGGCGTACTGGGGCCAAAATCGGGGCGGGATGTGTTCCGGCCGCTGGATCAAGGTCGGCTCCTCCTGGGCATAGCCCAGCAGATAGATACCTTTGGACTGATAGTAGTCTACGCTCTCGCCCCGGAGAAAGTCGGAGGGGGAAAGGTGTATGGCGCCGTAAATCTTATCTCCCGGCCTAAACTCCAGCGCCTCCGCTCCCGCATAGAGCTGTACTTTGGTGGAGCCTTCTCCCAGCCGTACAGGAAGGGAAGCGCCCCGGCTGGTGGGAGTGGGGAAGTCCAAGACCGTCATGGCAAAGGGTGGTTGGGATATATCTGCCAGAGCGTGGGCGGGAGCGCGGACAAAGTGGGCATAGAGGCCTGTCCACAAAAAGCCCGCGGCCAGTCCGGCGGCCAAAAGGGCGGCCCTTTGACGGGCCCCTCTGGGGAGTAGAAGGGAGAGGAGACCGCCCAGGGCGCACAAAAACCCTGCCGGAAGTCCGAGGGACTCCGGCAGAAGATAGACCGACAGAAAGACCGCCGCTGAAAAAGCGCAGGTCAGCCAGCACAGCTTACGCATGGGCGTTGCCGATTCTTTTGTAATCCATGAAGATCACCTCAAAAGGCGGATAAAAGCAGGAGGAACGGAATTCAAGCTCACATTTGAAAGGAGGGGATGTAAGCCGCCCGAGAGGGCGGCATTGGGGCTCAGACCCGGAAAATACGGGCCGCGGTGGAAGTGGTGCCGTTGACAGTAAAAATGGCCTGGTTGGCACCGTTGATAGCGCTCTCCCCGGCGTAGAAGGCGGGGTAGGAGACATAGACGGGGAACTGGGAGAGCCCGGAAAAGACGGGGCTATCGGGGAAGATGGGCAGAGTGGTAATGCCGTTGTCCGTATCGCAGCCGCAACCGCAGCCGCAGCCACAGGAACCACCGCAACCACAAGAACTGCCGCAGCCGCAAGAGCTGCCGCAGGAACCACAACAAAACATGAATAAGATCCCTCCGTTTGAAATGTGGTGGCCTTTGCCACAACCCATCCTATGAGGAGGGGGGTGGAATGGTGCTTACCGCTCCGCCCAATCCAGACTGCGGTTTACCGCCTTATGCCAGCCGGCCAGGAGCGTTTCTCTGCGACCGCGCTCGATCTGAGGGGTAAAAATGGCGTCCTGCCGCCAGAGCTGGCGCAGTTCATCGGTGTCCCGCCAGAAACCCACCGCCAGACCCGCCAGACAGGCCGAGCCCAAAGCAGTGGTCTCCCGCACAACAGGGCGGCGGACGCTTTGACCCAATATGTCGGCCTGGAACTGGAGGAGGAAGCCGTCCCGGCTGGCACCGCCGTCGGCGCTGAGGTTGGTGAGCGGAAGGCCGGTGTCCTTCTCCATAGCGCTCACCAGATCCCGCACCTGGTAGGCGATGGATTCCTGGGCTGCCCGGACGATGTGGGCCCGATTGGTGCCGCGGGTGAGCCCCACCAGACAGCCCCTGGCATACATGTCCCAGTGGGGCGCGCCCAACCCGGTAAAGGCGGGCACCAGATAGACCCCGCCGGTGTCGGGGACGGATGCGGCGACGGTCTCGGCCTCCGAGGCCTCGGTGAGCAGACCCAGTTCGTCCCGGAGCCACTGGATCACGGCCCCTCCAGTGAAGGCGGAGCCCTCCAAAGCATACTGTACCGTGCCGTTTCGGGCCATGGCGATGGTGGTGAGCAGGCCGTTACGGCTCTCGCAGGGAGTCGTTCCCGTATTCATTAGCAGAAAACAGCCGGTGCCGTATGTGTTTTTAGCCTCGCCGGGGGCGAAGCAGGCCTGGCCGAAGAGGGCGGCCTGCTGGTCTCCCGCCATACCGGCAATGGGGATCCTAATCCCGGAAATATCGGCGTGACCTATCACGCCGCTGCACTCCACCACCTGAGGGAGGATCTCCCGGGGAATGTCCAGAGCCTGGAGGAGTGTGTCGTCCCAGCAGCCCCGGTGAATGTCGTAGAGCATGGTGCGGGAGGCGTTGGTGGCGTCGGTGACATGAACGGCGCCGTCGGTGAGCTTCCACACCAGCCAACAGTCCACCGTGCCGAAGAGAAGCTCTCCCCGCCGGGCCCGCTCCCGCCGGGGGTCGATTTTGTCCAGGATCCATTTCAGCTTGGTGGCGGAAAAGTAGGCGTCGGGTAACAGCCCGGTGGTTTTGCGGATGTGGCCTGTCAGGCCGTCGGCCTTTAGCCGGTCGACCTCTTCCGCCGTCCGGCGGCACTGCCAGCAGATGGCGTTGTATACGGGCACGCCGGTAGCCCGCTCCCACACAACGGTGGTCTCCCGCTGGTTGGCCACGCCGATGGCGGCTACATCCCGGGGCTTTACTCCGGACTGGGCCAGTACCTCCATCATCACCGCGTACTGGGAGGCCCAGATCTCCATGGGGTCGTGCTCCACCCAGCCCTCTCTGGGGTAGATCTGGCGCAGTTCCTTCTGGGCGGTGCTCACCAGGTTTTGGGCCCGGTCGAAGAGGATGGCGCGGGAACTGGTGGTGCCCTGATCCAATGTGAGGATGTATTTTCCCATAGAGAGCCCTCCCGGCAAGAAAGATATAGACTATTATCGCTTTTTTCTGACGGAAAAGCAAGTGTATTTGCCCTTTGTATGAAAAGCGGCCCCGCTGTCAAAACTGGGGAGAGATGGAAGGGGGCACAGATCATGGGGCTTTTAGAGCTGGGGCGAGAGCGGGCGGGAAGCCTTATCATAGAAGGTTGCCGATCCGGCCGTGGAATGGCCGGCGCGCTTCGCCGGGCGCTGAAACGCATTGAAAAGACCCGGCTGAAGCTGAGCGCCAGGGAGTGGGAACGGCTCCCGGTGGCGGTGGAATGGCTGTTGGATAACGCCTATTTGGCGCAGCGGGAGGGAAAAACGGCAGAGCAGGAGCTGAAGCGGGGAAAACGCCTGACCTGGACGGGGAAGGAGACGCGTCTGGAGGCCCTGACCGCCGCGTTGGCCCAGGCCGCGCCCAAGGCAGGAGTGGAGGAGCTGGCGGCGTATCTGGCGGGAGTGCAGGAGACCCGGCCTCTCACTGAGGAGGAGCTGTCCCTCTTTGTTCCCGCCCTGCGGGGCGCGCTGTGCCTGCGTTTGGCGGAGTACTGCGGCGCTCTGGAGGAGCAGAGCGAGGCGCCGGGCCTTGCTGAGGCCATGGAGGGGATCTTCACCGGCCTGCGGACGCTGTCTACCGCCAACCTGGGGCCTCTGCTGGAGACATCCAGCCCGGTGGAACAGACCCTCCTCCGGGATCCGGCGGGGCTCTATGGACAGATGGACGAGGCCACCCGCTCCCGCTACCGCCGCCAGGTCTGCCTTCTGGCCAGAAAGCACAACATGACGGAGGTGGAGGCCGCCCACAAAGCCTTAACTCTGGCGGAGCGTGGAGACAGGGAGGAGCGGCACATCGGCTGGTTTCTCTTTCGGCGGCCCTTGGGAGAGACGGAGAAGGGGCCCTCTGGGGCCTTGTACGTGGCCTGTATCCTGCTGCCCACGCTGTCCCTGGCTCTGTGGCAGGGCTTTCAGGCAGAGAGTTGGGCGCTCTTTTTCCTGCTGCTTTTGCCGGCCTCGGATCTGATGAAGAATCTGGTGGATTTTTGCGCCACTCGCTTGGTGCGTCCCCGGGGGGTGCCCCGGATGGCGCTGAAGGAGGGCCTTCCCCCTGAAGGACGGACGTTGTGTGTCATTGCGGGGCTTCTCACCGATGAACACAGTGGTGACAGCTATGCCGCACTGTTGGAACGCTACCGCCTTGCCAATCGGGACTGCGGCAGCGAGCTCCGCTTCGGCCTGCTGGCTGACCTCCCCGACCGGGAGGCGCCCATGGGCGCGAAAGAGCGCCGCTGGGTAAAGCGCGCCAAGGAGGCCATAGACGCTCTCAATGAAAAATATGACGGGGGCTTCTACCTCTTTTTTCGCCAGCCGGCTTTTCAGCGCAGAGACGAGCGCTATGTGGGATGGGAGCGGAAGCGGGGCGCGCTGCTGGAGCTGATCCGGCTCCTTCGAGGCCGGCCCACCGCATTGCGCATCCGTTCCGGGGACAGCCGGGCGTTGGCGGAGACAAAATATGTGATCACCCTGGATTCCGACACCGCCCTCAATGTGGGTACGGCCCGGGAGCTGGTGGGCGCCATGCTCCACCCATTGAACCGGCCCGTCGTGGACAAAAAGCGGCGAGTGGTCACCGAGGGCTACGGTCTTCTCCAGCCCAGGGTAGGGGTGGATCTGCGTTCGGCGAACCGCTCCCAGTTCTCCCGCATTTTTGCCGGCCAGGGGGGCATCGATCCTTACGGCGGAGCTTGCAGCGACGTGTATCACGACCTGTTCGATCGGGGTACCTATACCGGCAAGGGCATCTTTGACGTGGAGGCATTTGCCCAGTGTCTGGACGGCCGGTTTCCCCTGGAGCGGGTGCTCTCCCACGACCTGTTGGAGGGGGCCTATCTCCACGCGGGGCTTTTGGAGGATGTAGAGCTCACCGACGGCTATCCCTATCGGGTCACCGGTTATTATTCCCGCCTCCACCGCTGGGTGCGGGGGGACTGGCAGCTGCTGCCCTGGCTGGGCCGCCGGGTGCGGGACGAGGCGGGGCGATTGGAGGAGAACCCGATTGCCTCGGTGGACAAGTGGAAGCTTTTTGACAACCTGCGCAGAAGTCTCTCCCCGGTGGCGACATTGCTGGCTTTGCTGCTGGGAATGTGCCTGTCTGCCCCGGCCTTTGGCTCGGCGGCAGCGCTGGCGGTGGTGTCGGCCTGGTCGAATCTGCTGCTGTCCGGGGCGGAGCTTGCCTTTCGGGGCGGAACAGGTCTTCGGAGAAGGTACCACTCCACCATCATTGCCGGCTATGGTGGGATGCTCCTTCAAACCTTGGTGCAGCTCCTGTTTCTGCCCTACCATGCCTGGATCTGCGCCTCGGCCATCTGCACTGCGCTGTGGCGGAGCTTTGTCAGTCACCGAAAGATGCTGGAATGGGTGACGGCGGCGGATGCGGAGCGGAAAAAAACAGGACTTCGCTCCGACTTCCGGGCCCAATGGCCCGCCGTGGCAGTGGGGGCTTTTGCCATAGTGTTTGCGCGCTTTCCGGCGGGGGCGGCCATCGGCCTGGTATGGGCGGCGTCTCCCATTTTTGCCTGGGCGCTGTCCCGGCCGGTGCGGGAGAGAAAATCCGCCCCGGCAGAGGATCGGCCTTTTCTGCTTCACCAGGCGGGGCTGATCTGGAGCTACTTTCAGGACTGGCTCCGGCCGGAGGATCACTGGCTGCCCCCGGACAACATCCAGGAGAAGCCCTGGCTGGGCCCTGCCCGGCGCACCTCGCCCACCAACATCGGCATGGCACTTTTGAGCTGTGTGGCTGCCGCGGATCTGGAGCTTACAGGCCGGAGCGAGGCAGTGGAGCTGATCGCCCATATGCTGGACACGGTGGAGACCTTGGAAAAGTGGCAGGGTCACCTGTACAACTGGTATGATACCTCTGACTGTACCCCTTTGCAGCCCCGGTATGTCTCCACGGTGGACAGCGGCAACCTGCGGGGATGCCTTATCGCCTTGCGTGAGGCCCTCTACGAGTGGGGGGAGGGCACTTTGGCCCGGCGGGCGGAAGCGCTCTCCGATGCAATGGCGCTGACGCCCCTTTATGACCGGGAGCGCAAGCTGTTCACCATCGGCTATGATGCGGAGCGGGGAGAGTTCACCTCCGGATGGTATGACCTGATGGCCAGCGAGGCCCGGCTTGCCAGCTATCTGGCCATCGCCCTGGGGGAGGTGCCTCCCCGACATTGGCGGCGCCTGGGGCGGGGACTGGTAGGGGATAACGACTACTGCGGCATGGCCTCCTGGACAGGCACCATGTTCGAGTATTTTATGCCCAATCTGCTCCTGCCCTGTGAACAGGGGAGCCTGATGTATGAGTCCCTCTCCTTTTGTATCTATGCCCAAAAACGCCGGGGAGATAAGACCAAAGCCCCCCTGGGGTATTTCAGAATCCGGCTTTTATGCCTTCGACCCCGGTATGGCCTATCAATATAAGGCCCACGGGGTGCAGTCCCTGGGCCTGAAGCGGGGCCTGGACAGAGAGCTGGTGGTGGCTCCCTACGCCTCCTTTCTGGCTCTCCTTCTGGCTCCGGCCAGCGCAGGACGAAACCTGCGCCGCCTGCGGGATATGGGCCTGGAGGGCACTTACGGCCTCTACGAGGCGGTGGATCTGACCCCCGGACGGCTTCAGGAGGGAGAGCGGTGGGCGGTAGTGCGCTCCTTCATGTCTCACCACCTGGGCATGAGCCTGGTGGCCATTGACAATACCCTCAGAGAGAATGTGATGCAGGAGCGGTTCCTGCGGGACTGCTCCATGGGCGCTTTCCGGGAGCTTTTGCAGGAGAAAGTGCCTGTGGGTGCGCCGGTGATGCGGCCGGACAACGCTTGGGCAATGGAACGGCCCAAACCACTGCGGCAGAGTCAATTTTGCCGGATAGGGGAGGGGTATGATCTGGCCAGGCCCGCCTGTCATTTACTCTCCAATGGCCTTCTCTGGGCTCTGTGTACGGACAGCGGCGCCGTATCCCTTATCGATGACCGGGGCGAGACCCCGGTTTCCACCCGTTTTCGGGAGCGGTATGCCCCGGCGGGAGTCAGCTTTTTCTACCGCAGTGATGAGGGGGTGCTTACCGCCCTGACCGCCGCGCCACTGCTGTCGGAAGAAGATGACTTTTCCTGGAGTTTCACGGGAAGCGATGCGACGTGGACGGTAAAGGGAAAAGGCTTTACGGCGAGCGTGCGCCTCACGCTTCCCCGGGGAGAGCGGGGCGCTTTGTGGTCTGTGGAGCTGGAGGGGGCCGCCGGTGGAGAGCTGGTGTGCTATCTGGAGCCGGTGCTGGCCCGCGGCGCGGACTACCTGGCCCATCCGGCCTATTCCAAGCTCTCCTTGGAGAGCGGGGCGTTAGACCGGGGCGTCCTCTTCACCCGCAGACCCCGCCAGGGAGACCGCAGGGCGAGTCTGGCCGTGTTGTGGGACAGGGAAGGGGCCTACTTTGACACCAGTCGGGAGAGGGGTCTGGGACGGGGTGGACTGAGCCGGCTTCAGCAGGCTTTGGAAACACCTGCCGAAGGTTCTCTTGGGGCGGTGGTGGATCCCTGCCTGCTGGCCCGCTTTCCCCTGAGTGGGAAGGGCCTGCATCACCTGCGGCTGGCTTTGGGTGTGGAGGACGGCGGAGAGAAGGCGGAACAGACTGCCCTGGCAGTTCTCACCGCTCCGATCCAGAGTGTAGGACGGTTGGATGGCCTGATGCGGAGCCTGTCTTTCTCCAACCAGGAGGGCCGGCGGGTCATGGAGCTGCTCTCCGCCCTGGCCTTTCCTGTTCCGGGCCATGGCGCGACCCCGCAATCGGCCCTCTGGGCTTATGGGGTATCCGGAGATGTACCCATTGCCCTGGCGCTTCCCCCTGCGCAGGGAGATCCGGTAGAGCCGTTTCCGCTGAAGGCTCATGCTCTGCTCAGCCGATGCGGGTATTCCTTCGATCTGGTCTATCTCCTCAGTGACGGAGGGGATTACCACCGGCCCCAGAAGAGCGGCGTTTTGGAGGCGGTGAAGGCCATGGGGTTGGAAGGAGAGGTGGGGCAGAAGGGAGGCATCCATCTGGTGGAGCGGCCCCCGGAGGGGGCACCCTCTCCTTGGGAGGACTGGGCCGCAGTGGTTTTGGACGGGACAGCCCATTGGCGGGATCGCTCCGATGCCCCTGTTCAGCCGCCCGCGCTGCCCTGCCGGGTGGCGCCTGGTGTGCCGGAATGGCGCTTTGATGAGGAAAACTGCTTTGTTTTGCAGTTGAACGGAACCTTACCGCCTTTGGGCTGGAGTCATTTGCTGACCAATCCCCGCTTCGGTTGCCTCACTGATGAGACAGGCTGCGGTCACCTCTGGCAGGGCAATGCCCGTGAGACGCCTATCACAGCTTGGAACAACGACCCTCTGGCCGTCGGCGGGCCGGAATGGTTTCTCCTGACCTATGGCGGGGAGACCCACAGCATCTTTGCCGGCGGGGACGGCCTGCCGGTGAAGGTGACCTACGGTTTTGGCTGGGCCCGGTGGGACAAGGACTGGCCGGCGGGGATGGTGTCCACTACCGTTTTCGTCCCCTGGGAAGGCGCGGAGCGGTGGCTGCGGGTGGAACTGCCCCAGGGGACGGGAGAGCTGCGGCACATCACGATGGGGAAAGGGGAGGCGCGTTACAGCTTTGCCCAGACCCTTTGCCTGACCACCGGCCTTCAGGGAACGCAGCGAAACGGCGGCGGGGGATGGGAAGAAGCGCTGAGAGCCACACAGGAGCGCTGGCGGGAGATGACCTGCCCCCTGTGGGTGGAGACCCCCAATGGGGTCTTTAACGCCTATCTCAACGGCTGGTGCCTTTATCAGGTCATCGCCTGCCGACTGTTCGGGCGTACCTCCCACTATCAAAACGGTGGGGCGTATGGATTCCGGGATCAGCTCCAGGACACGCTGGCGCTGCTGCCCTTTGAGCCTCAATGGCTTCGGGAGCAGATCCTGCGCTGCTGCGCACACCAGTTCACCCAGGGAGATGTCCAGCACTGGTGGCATGAAGTAGGAGGGGAGAAGGCCCGGGGCGTTCGCACCCGGATCTCCGACGACCTGCTCTGGCTGCCCTATGCCCTGGGCCGCTACGTGGAGACCTGGGACGATATGGAGTTTCTCTCCGAGCAGGTTCCCTGGCTGTCCGGGGAGCCGCTTCGAGAGCGGGAGCGAGAGCGGTATTTTGTCCCCGGGGAGACCAAAGAGACCGACAGCGTCTATATTCACGCCCTGCGGGCCATAGAGCAGACCCTGGCACGGGGCGTAGGCGAGCATGGCCTGCTGAAGATAGGGACGGGAGACTGGAATGACGGCATGGATCTGGTGGGGGCAGAGGGCCGGGGCGAGAGCGTATGGCTTACCTGGTTTGCCGTTATAACGCTGGAAAAGTTCCGCCCTCTTGCAGCGCGGCAGGGGGATGAAAAGACCGCCGCGCTGTGTAATACGTGGGCGGAAAAGCTGCGAAAGAGCGGGGAGCTGGCCTGGGACGGGAAATGGTACCTTCGGGGCTGGTATGATAACGGAGCACCCCTGGGCAGCCGGTTGTCGGAGGAATGTCAGATCGACTCCATTCCCCAGAGCTGGGCAGCCATGGCCGGAGGGGAGCGGGCAGAGGAGGCGCTCCGCTCCGCAGTGGAGCGCCTCTTTTGTCGGGAGGGAGAGTTGGTAAAGCTCTTTGACCCGGCCTTTGACAGCGGGGAGGCCCGTCCGGGCTATATCCGGGGCTACCTTCCCGGCGTGCGGGAAAATGGGGGGCAGTATACCCATGCGGCCGCCTGGCTGGCGCTGGCCTGTCTCAGGGCGGGGTGGACGCAGGAGGGCTGGGAGCTGCTCCGGGCCCTTCTGCCGGCCAATCACGCCACGGAAAAGTACAAGGCCGAGCCCTATGTGTTGGCGGGAGACGTCTATGCCCACCCAGACCATCTGGGCCGGGGCGGCTGGAGCTGGTACACCGGAGCGGCTGGTTGGTTTTATCAGGCGGCGGTAAACGGCCTTTTGGGAATTGATGTAAAGGAAAAACGCATCACAGTTAATGGGGCATTTCCGGAGACCTGGCCCGGCTGGAGGGTACGGTGGAGGACGAAGTCGGGTCTGCTCCATATCAGGGCCGCTTGGGGAGAGAAGGACGAGATCCGCTTGGATGGATTAGCTGTAAAGGATATTGAATTGACAAAACTTGAAGGGGAACACAGCCTGGAGATCTTCTGCAAGAGGAAAAAATCCGCGGAAAATCGTTAATTTTTTATGGCAGAGGGTGCCAAGGGAAGAAAATAATGCTATAATAGCCGCAGGCAGCGATTGCACGAATTCGACGATTATGGCCGCAACGACCCTCTGGGCGTTGGGCTGTAATCCCCTTAGCGATTCTATAGTATAGCGGAAAGAAAGGTGGAGCCATGGCTACCGTAAAACGGACACAGCTTATGCCCGGCGTTTTCCTCACGTCGGTGAACACGAAAAAATTTAAATCCTCGTTGCTCTCTATGACCCTGCTGACCCCACTGAAAAAGGAGACTGCGGCGGTCAATGCCCTGATCCCGTACCTTTTGCGGCGGGGCAGCGAGGCCCATCCGGATCTTCAATCCCTCTCCGCCGCGCTGGATCAGCTCTACGGCGGAGCCATCGACCCCATGGTGCGCAAAAAGGGGGAGATCCAGTGCGTGGGCTTTCTGGGCGGCTTTCTGGATGACGCCTATACGTTAGACGGGGGCGGTGTGTTGGATCAGGCCGCTGAGCTTATGGGGGAGCTGCTCCTGAGGCCCTATACCCATGAGGGGGCATTCTGTCCTGACTACACCCGACAGGAGAAGGCCAATTTGGTAGACCGTATCCGGGCGGAGATCAACGAAAAGCGGCAGTATGCCGTGAACCGTGTGGTGGAGGAGATGTGCCGGGAGGAGGCCTACGGCGTGGGCAGACTGGGCCGGGAGGCCGATGTGGAGTCCATTACCCCGCAGTCTGCCTGGGCACGGTATCAGGAGCTTTTGGCCCATTCCCGGCTGGAGCTTTATTACTGCGGCTCCGCGGAGCATGATGCGGTCTGTGTTATCCTTCAAAGGGCGTTGACGGGTCTGCCCCGGGAGGGCGGTTATGAGGTGCCGGAGACGGTGATCCTGCCCTTTGCCCAGGAGACCCGGCGGGTAGAGGAGGCCATGGACGTGGCCCAGGGAAAGCTGACCATGGGCTTCCGCACCGGCGGCATCACCGCGGGAAGCCCCGACTATCCCGCCCTGGTGCTCTGCAACGCCCTCTTTGGCGGCACCACCACCTCCAAGCTGTTCCTCAATGTGCGGGAGAAGCTGTCTCTCTGTTATTACGCCAGCTCCTCTCTGCTGCGCTATAAGGGATTGATGATCGTTTCCTCCGGCGTGGAGTTTTGCAATGTAAAGCGGGCCGAGGATGAGATCGAGGCCCAGTTGGAGGCCTGCCGCCGCGGGGAGTTTGAATCCTGGGAGGTGGAGGGCGCCCGGCGCTACACCGTCAGCTCACTGCTGACCATGCTGGACAGTCAGGGCCGTCAAGAGGATTGGTGGCTGAGCCAGGCTGTGGCCGGACTGACCCAGAGCCCCCAGGAGCTGGCTCAGGCGGTGGACAAGGTCTCCGTTGAGGCCGCCGTGGCGGCGGCGAAGGCGCTGAACCTAGATACGGTTTACTTTTTGAAGGGGATGGAGGGATGAGTATGGAAGAGAAGAAGTATTCCCGGATCGGGGAGCGGATGTTCCACACGCAGCTGCCCAACGGCCTGCACATCTATGTCTCTCCCAAGCCCGGCTTCCAAAAGAGCTATGCTTTTTTCGCGACCAATTACGGTGGTATGGATATGCGCTTTGAGCTGGATGGCCAATGGCTGGACACCCCTGCCGGGGTGGCCCATTTTCTGGAGCACAAGACCTTTGACACCGAGGATGGAAACGCCCTTCAGGATCTGGCGGCCAATGGGGCCTCTCCCAACGCCTTCACATCTACGGCGCTGACAGGGTACTACTTTGAGAGCACAGAGAAGTTCGAGGAGAATTTGAAGATACTCCTCTCCTTTGTCTCCATTCCCTATTACACCCAGGAGAGCGTGGACAAGGAGCAGGGCATTATCGGCCAGGAGATCCGCATGGGGGACGACGAGCCGGACACGCAGGTTTTCTACGGGATGCTGGAGGGACTTTATGCCCACAACCCGGTGAAGGAAAACATTGCTGGAACGGTAGAGTCCATCGCCCAGATCACGGCCGAGACACTAAACCTCTGTCATAAGGCATTCTACGATCCGGGCAACATGGTGCTCTGTGTGGCAGGGGATGTAGATCCGGAGCGGATCGCCGCCATTGCACAGGAGATCCTGCCCAAGGAAGGCCATATTCCCGCGCGGCGGGACTACGGCCCCGCGGAGGGAGAGCGGGCGGCCCAGAGCCGCTGGGAGAAAGAGATGGCGGTCTCTACGCCTATCTTCCAGCTGGGCTTTAAGGATACGCCCCCGGAGCAGGGAGAGGCGTGGCTGCGCTGGGAGCTTTTAGGCGATCTGGCCTGCGAGGCCCTGCTGGGAACCTCCAGCCCCCTCTATGCTAAGCTCTACGGCGAGGGGCTGGTGAACGAGGCATTTTCCTATGGCTGCGAGGCATATCCCGGCGCGGCGTTCCTCTGCGCCGGCGGCGAGAGCCGGGATCCCGAGGCCGTGCGGGAGGCCGTTCTGGCTGAGGCAAAGCGTATTGGCCGGGAGGGGATCGACGAGGGCCTTTTCCGCCGGCTGAAGCGGGCGGCCTACGGCAGCCTGGTGCGGGGGCTCAATTCCTTTGAGAATCTCTGCGTCAGCCAGTCCGCGGCCCATTTCCACGGCTATTCCTACCTGACCTTCCCGGAGGTCTTTGAAACCATCTCCAAGTCCAATGTGGAGGCGTGTATCTGCCGGGTGGTGACCGAGGAGAAAACCGCTCTCGCGGTGATCAAGCCAAAGGGGGGAGCGGTATGAGCTCGGTGGTCTTTCCCGGCCTTGGATTTCAAATAAATGTGAGGGATATTGCGTTCCGGGTCTTTGGCTGGCCTATCCACTGGTATGGCATCATCATCGCACTGGGCTTTCTGCTGGCGGTGGCCTTCTGTTCCCGGAGGGCCAGCCGCTATGGCGTGGAGCAGGACGACATCATCGACCTGCTCATTTACGCCGTGCCCCTGTGTATCATCGGAGCCAGACTCTACTATGTGATCTTTTATCTGGATCTCTACCGCAATGTCGACGGAGGTCTGGATTTTGGCCGGATGGTGCGTATCTGGGATGGCGGTTTGGCCATTTACGGCGGCATTATCGCCGCGATCCTGGTATTGTTGGTATTCTGCAAAAAGCGGAAGCTCTGCTTTCTGGCCTTTGCGGATCTGGGCTCTTTCGGGATGCTCATTGGCCAGCTGGTGGGCCGTTGGGGGAACTTCGTCAATGTGGAGGCCTACGGCGGCCCCACAGACCTGCCCTGGCGCATGGGCATCTATGACGATGCGGTGACCGGCGTCTACCAGTACATGGAGGTGCATCCCACCTTCCTCTATGAGTCCCTTTGGAACCTGTTGGGATTGCTGCTTCTCATTTTTATCGTGGAAAAGCGGCGGAAGTTCGACGGTCAGATCTTTTTGAGCTATATGGCCTGGTACGGCCTGGGCCGGAGCTGGATCGAGGGCCTTCGCACGGACAGCCTGTACTTTTTCTCCACCGGCCTGCGGGTCTCCCAGGTTTTGGCCATCGTCATCTTCGTCGTGGCCACAGCTGTCCTGATATTTCAGCTGTGCCGTCCTCACACACCGGAGGATTTGTGGCCCAACCGAATGCAAGCCATGAAGGCCGCCGCGGCTTCCGAGGCGGAGGTGCCAGAGGAAGAATGGGCGGAGACGCCGGGCAGCGCTGAGGAGATCCTGGAGGAGCTGCGGGAGGAGGAGAACAGCGATGACCCTACTTGATGGGAAGGCCCTGGCAGAGAAGATCAAGGAAAGGGTGCGCCTGGAGGCGGCCAAGCTGCCCCGCCGTCCCGGACTGGCGGTGGTGCTGGTGGGGGAGGATCCCGCATCCCGGGTCTATGTCACCAGCAAGCGCAAGGACTGTGAAGCTTGTGGCTTTTACAGCGAGGAGTACGACCTTCTGGCCCAGACGCCCCAGAGCGCACTGCTGGAGCTGGTGGAGGGCCTCAACGGCCGGGAGGACATCGACGGCATCCTGGTACAGCTCCCGCTGCCAAAGCACATGGACGAGGACGCAGTGATCCGGGCTATTTCCCCGGAAAAGGACGTGGACGGCTTCCATCCCATGAATGCCGGGAACCTGCTCATTGGCCGGGAGGGCTTTTTGCCCTGTACGCCTGCGGGCGTGATAGAGCTGTTGGACGAGTACCACATTGACCCCGCCGGAAAGCGGGCGGTGGTGGTGGGCCGCTCCAATATTGTGGGCAAGCCCATGGGCCTTTTGCTTCTGCGGCGGGATGCCACTGTTACACTGTGCCACTCCAAGACCCCGAACCTGGCCGATATTTGCCGGGAGGCGGATATCCTGGTCTCCGCCGTGGGCCGCCGGGGCCTTATCACCGGGGATATGGTAAAGGAGGGCGCGGCGGTCATTGATGTGGCCATGAACCGGGACGAGAACGGCAAGCTCTGCGGCGATGTGGACTTTGCCGCCGCGGCGGAAAAGGCGGCCTATTTGACCCCGGTGCCCGGCGGTGTGGGGCCCATGACCAGGGCTATTCTGATGAAGAACACCCTTTTGGCGGCAAAAAAGCGGCAAAATTTGCTATAAAATGCTGGAAATCTCCTCTTTTGTGTGGTAGAATCTAAATGGAGATAAATCCTACATAGGAGTGTGCGCGTTATGAAGTGTCCTTTCTGTGGTCATCTGGACAGTAAGGTGGTGGATTCCCGGCCCGCCGAGGACAGCACCAGCATCCGCCGCCGGCGGGAGTGCCTGGCCTGCCACAAGCGCTTTACCACCTTTGAGGTCATGGAATCCCTGCCGGTGGTCGTCATCAAGAAGGACGGCAGCCGTCAGAGCTTTGACCGCAGCAAGCTTCTCAACGGTATGATTCGGGCCTGCGAGAAGCGGCCCGTGCCCTTTGGCACACTGGAGAAGATCGCAGAGGAGATCGAGCAGGCCCTTCAGAACGAAATGGATCGTGAGGTCTCCTCTGACCGTATCGGCGAGATGGTGATGGATCGCCTCAAAGAGGTGGATGAGGTGGCCTATGTGCGCTTCGCCTCAGTCTACCGCCAGTTCAAAGATATCAGTACCTTTATGGCGGAGCTGAATAAGCTGCTCCAGGAGAAATAAGATAGAAAACGCCCCGCCGTTTTGCCAAGGGTGGATAAGGAAGTAATCTGAAAACCATATACCCCAAGGCATTGCAAAGGCGAAAAGAGCCGAGAAGTACAGAAATGTGCTTCTCGGCTCTTTCTCTATTCTACTCAAATTTTTATCCGCACATTCGCAAAGAAAAACGACCTCTGGTAAGCTGTAGGTGTCGAAAGGCAAATACACTTATTGGAGGCCTCTTTATGAAACGAGTTCAAGGGTTCGTGGCAGGGCTGCTGACAGCGGCAGTCATCATGGCGTATGGCGTGACCGCATTTGCCGCAGGGAACGGTTGGAACATCACAGTGTATCCCATCAAGGTACTTGTGAACGGAGAGGTGCTCCAACCAACGGATGCGAGTGGAAATCCCATGGAGGTGTTCACTTACAACGGCACGACTTATGCACCGCTCAGAGCATTAGCGGAAGCCTACGGGCTGGAAGTGGGCTATGACAGCCAGCGGAACATTGCCATGGTCAACAGCCCGAATAAGGACAACGCAAGCCCCACAACGGACAGCTTTGCAGCGGCATGGACGGTCAAGGAGAAGCCGGTCACCAATTACGGCAGTGAGAAAATCTTTACCGCTACATACGCCGGGGAACTTGGTATGGAGGAGTTCAAAACATGGTGGAAATCCTTTAGCTCTGAGGAGCTCGCCGCAGAGATGGAGCAACTTGCCGCCGAAGCACAGGCACTCAATCCGGGCTACACGGTCACGATGTATTTTTCTTTCGGACAGTATAACTTGGGAACAGCTTTTGCTTACGGTAGCTATGAGTTCAGTAATACCAACGCCGCAAGAGTTTGGATTAAGTGAGGAGGATACAACATGGAGAAAACATTATTTGAGCAGATGGGCGGCACCTACACCCGGCAAGGCGATTATCTTCTGCCCGATTTAAGCCTTGTACCGCAGGAAGAACGGCCAATTGGAGTATGGGGGGAACGACGGAGGAAATACCTAAAGGAACACCGTCGTGTGTTGTACTACAGCCTTTTTACCAGTGGGAACCTCCACTCCCACCTTGCCGATGTGGAGGAACAGGCACAGGAGATGTTCGAGCGACTGACAAAGCAGATGGCAGAAAAGCAGGGCGCGACAGAAGCGCTGAAAGCTGCCGACATGATGGCGTGGGTAGGAAGAATGAACAATATCCGCAACGCTACGGAGGAAGCTATCTATAACGAAATCATCTATGCGTAAGAGGAAGGGCTGTGCCAAGCGGTACAGCCCTTCCTGGATCTTTAGCGCCTTTACAAGGATTTTACATTTCTCCGATAACCGATTTGACATTCGGGCGGTATGATTTGGGCGTAGTCCGAAATGAAAATCATGAAACGAGAAGGAGAAATGCAAAATGAAGTTTGGAAAGAAAATTCTGGCTCTCGGTCTTATGGGGGTACTTGCTCTTTCTGTGCTGACAGGCTGCGGAAGTACCGGCGGCACGGTATCCACGGATGGCTCCACCTCTATGGAAAAGGTGATCGGGGCGCTGAAGGAAACCTTTGAAAGCGAAAACAAGTCCATCTCTGTCACATACAACCCCACCGGCTCCGGCTCAGGAATTACGGCGGCGGCGGAGGGGCGCTGCGACATCGGTCTTTCCAGCCGTGACCTGAAGGATGAGGAGATCGCACAGGGGCTTGAGGGCACTGTACTGGCCTACGACGGTATCGCCATCATCGTCAATCCGGAAAATCCTGTCGCCGACCTGGATGTGGAAACCATCGGCAGGATTTTCACCGGCGAGATCACAAACTGGAGCGATGTGGGCGGAGCTGACGCCGAGATCGTCCTCATCGGCAGAGAGGCCGGCAGCGGCACCCGCGACGGCTTTGAATCCATCACCGGCACAAAGGACAGCTGCAAATACCGTCAGGAGCTGACCTCTACCGGAGACGTCATCACCACCGTGGCAGGCAATCCGGCGGCGGTTGGCTATGCCTCGCTCGCGTCGCTTAAGGACAGTGTGAAAGCGCTCACCGTGGGCGGCGTTGCGCCCAGCGACGAAACCATCAAGGACGGCAGTTATCCTGTGCAGCGCAATTTTGTACTGGTGACAAAAAAGGACGAAACCCTCAGTCCTTCGGCGCAGAAGTTCTTCGACTACATCACTTCCGAAGAGGCGGCGGAGGTCATCAAAAATGCAGGCGCAGTGCCTGTGAAGTGATAAACCCATGAAGAACAGAAAAGCGGCTTTTGAAAGATTTGTGTACGGAGTTTTCCTTCTGATTGGGCTTGTGACAGTGGGCTGCGTGCTGCTCATCACCGTATATCTGGTGATCGCCGGACTGCCGGCGATTCGTGAGATAGGGCTTGTGCAGTTCCTGTTCGGGAAGGTGTGGGCGTCCACTGCGGCGGAGCCGTCCTATGGGATATTGCCCTTTATCCTCACCAGTGTTTACGGAACGGCCGGGGCGATTGTCATCGGCGTGCCCGTGGGCTTCCTGACAGCGGTGTACCTTGCAAAGCTGGCTCCGAAAGGGGTGAAATCTGCGGTGGGTACGGCGGTCAGCCTGCTGGCGGGCATCCCGTCGGTGGTGTACGGTCTGGTGGGTATGATCGTACTGGTTCCCGCCATAAGAGAAGCCTTCCGGCTGCCCGACGGGGCAAGCCTTTTTGCTGCCATCCTCGTGCTGGCGGTAATGATTTTGCCCTCCATCGTAAAGGTGTCAGTCACAGCACTGGAGGCCGTGCCAAAAGAATATGAAGATGCTTCCCTGTCTCTTGGTGCGACGCCGGTGGAAACCTATTTCAGTGTGTCTGTTCCAGCGGCAAAAAGCGGCATTGCCGCCGCCGTGGTGCTGGGCGTGGGAAGGGCCATCGGTGAGGCTATGGCGGTCATGATGGTCTGCGGGAATGTGGCGAATATGCCCTCTCTGTTCGGCAGCGTGCGCTTTCTTACAACGGCTGTGGCGACCGAGATGTCTTATTCCTCCGGTCTGCAACGGCAGGCGCTGTTTTCCATCGCTCTGGTGCTGTTCCTCTTTATTATGCTCATCAACGCCTGCCTGAATTTCTTTTTGAAGCGGGATAAGGAGGGAGCCAAATGAGCGGAAAGCGCAAGGCTTATATTACCGTAATGAAGCTGCTGATGTGGCTTTCGGCGGGACTGACAGGCGCATTGGTTCTCTTCCTGGTCGGCTTTATCTTTGCGAAGGGACTTCCCAATATCACATGGGAGCTGCTGACCGAGAGCCCCAGCTACCTGCAAAACAGGATCGGTATTCTGCCGGATATCGTGAACACGGTCTATCTTGTGCTTGCGACCCTTATTATCGTTCTGCCGCTGGGCGTGGGAGCGGCGGTCTATCTGACGGAATATGCCCAAAACCGGCGCATTGTCGGCATAATCGAATATGCAGCCGAAACCCTTTCCGGCATTCCGTCCATCATATATGGTCTTGTGGGGATGTTGGCGTTTGCGAACAATTTCGGCAAATGCCTGCTTGCGGGCGCGCTGACGCTGGTCATTATGAATCTGCCCACCGTGATGCGCACGACACAGGAGAGCCTGAAAACAGTGCCCCAGAGCTATCGTGAGGGGGCGTTTGGTTTGGGAGCCGGAAAGTGGCGGGTCATCCGCACCGTAGTGCTTCCCGGCTGTGTAGACGGCGTTATCACCGGCTGTATCCTCACAGTGGGCAGGATCTTGGGTGAGTCGGCGGCACTGCTGTTTACGGCGGGCTTTGCCCATACCCTTGGCGGTGTTGTAAGCACACTTTTCAGCTCGGGGTGCAGCCTTACGGTGGCGCTGTATGTCTACGCCAAAGAGCAGGGAGAGTTTGAGGTGGCCTTTGCCATCGCTGCGGTTTTAATGATACTGACGCTACTCATCAACCTTGCGGCGGCGCTTGTGAGCAGATATTTTCAAAGGAGGCGAACAGCTTGAGTGCAGTGATCACAGTGAACGATTTATGCCTGTGGTACGGCAAGACCCAGGCACTGAAAAATATTGATATGCAGATCCCGGAAAAGAGCATCACCGCCTTGATCGGTCCCTCCGGCTGCGGGAAATCCACCTTCCTCAAAACCCTGAACCGTATGAACGACCTGATCCCCGAGGTGAGGATCACAGGCGAGGTGCTGTACCGAGAGCGCAGTATTTTTGAAAAATCGGTGGATGTCAACGACCTTCGCAAGAACATCGGCATGGTATTTCAAAAGCCCAACCCCTTCCCCATGAGCGTTTACGACAATATCGCCTACGGTCCCCGTACCCACGGCGTTCGCTCCAAGGCCATGCTGGATGAGATCGTGGAGCGCTCCCTGAAAGGCGCGGCTATCTGGGACGAGGTGAAGGACAGGCTGAAAAAGTCCGCGCTGGGGCTCTCCGGCGGGCAGCAGCAGAGGCTTTGCATCGCCCGGGCGCTGGCAGTGGAGCCGGAGGTACTGCTGATGGACGAGCCCACCTCCGCCCTTGACCCAATCTCTACCGGCAAGATCGAGGAACTTGCCCTGGAATTGAAAAAACGCTATACTATTGTTATCGTGACCCACAATATGCAGCAGGCGGTCCGAATCTCTGACCAGACGGCGTTTTTCCTGCTGGGCGAGCTGGTAGAGATGGGCGAAACGGAAGCTTTATTCTCCCAGCCTCGGGACAAACGCACAGAAGATTACATCACAGGGAGGTTCGGATAATGCGTTCAAGGTTTGATGAGCAGCTCGATCTGCTGAATAAAGAGATGATCACCATGGGCGCCCTGTGCGAAAACGCCATCGCCATGTCCGCCAAAGCTGTGGCGGAAGGCGACCTCGCCCTGACCGAGTCCATACCTGCGCTTGCAGAGCAGATTGGGCAGAAGGAAAGGGAGATCGAAAGCCTTTGCCTGAAACTGCTTTTACAGCAGCAGCCGGTGGCGAAGGATCTGCGCATCATCTCCTCCGCCCTGAAAATGGTCACGGATATGGAGCGCATCGGACATCAGTCTGCTGACATTGCCGAAATCGTCAGGATGGCAAACCTCAAGGTGGGCGGTGATACGGAAGAAGTCCGTAACATGGCGCTTGCTGTGATAAAGATGGTCAGCGAGAGCATTGACGCCTTTGTAAAAAAAGACGACGCTATGGCACAGGCGGTCATCGCCTATGACGATGTGGTGGATGACTGCTTTGACCGTGTCAAAAAGCTGCTGATTGGCCGCTTCAGCCAACCGGGAATCGACGGTGAGCAGACCATCGACCTTTTGATGGTCGCAAAATATTTTGAACGAATCGGGGATCACGCAGTCAACATTGCAAAATGGGTGGAGTTCTCCATTACCGGAAGCAAGGGGTGAAAAAGATGATTTTTTGTGTGGAGGACGACAGCGGAATTCGTGACCTGATGATATATACTCTGAACGCCGCCGGCTTTGAAGCTGTCGGCTTCGGGGATGACGCAGCGTTTTGGGAAGCCATGAAGCGGCAAAGACCGGAGCTTATCCTGCTGGATATTATGCTGCCCGGAGAGGACGGGATTTCCATTCTCAAAAGCTTGCGTTCCCAAATCGTGACAAAGGATATCCCCGTCATTATGGCCACTGCCAAGGGCACGGAATACGATAAAGTAACCGGACTTGACCTGGGTGCGGACGACTATCTTGCAAAGCCCTTCGGCATGATGGAAATGGTGTCGAGAGTCAAGGCGGTTTTGCGCCGTACCGCTCCGAGAGAAGAACGGGAGCCTCTGCGCATCGACGGACTGGAGCTTGACCCTGGGTCCTGCATTGTTCAGATCGACGGAGAGCGTGTGGAGCTTACATTGAAAGAATTTAAGCTGCTGTTCACCTTCATGGAAAACATCGGCAGGGTGTTCAGCCGTGAGCATCTGCTGGAAACCGTTTGGGGGCTGGACTATATCGGCGAAACACGAACAGTGGATGTACATATCGGCACCCTGCGGACAAAGCTGGGGAAATACAGCAGCCTAATTGCAACGGTGCGGGGTATCGGCTACCGTATGGAGGATAAGCTATGACAAAACGGATTTTCCGCTCCATCTGCTTTGTCGCCATTGCGGTTTTCCTTGCCTCCTTAATTCTCATTATGGGCGTGCTGTACAGCTACTTTTCGGGGGTGCAGCAAAGGCAGCTTCAAATGCAGTTAGAGCTTGCCGCACAGGGAGTCACCAATGAAGAAACCGCCTATTTTAGCGACCTTACGGTGCGGGATTATCGTATTACATGGATCGACACAGACGGGACGGTGCTGTATGACAGCGATGCACTCAGTTTGGATATGGAGAACCATTTGGAGCGTGAGGAGATCAAAGAAGCCCTTGCCACAGGCTATGGGGAAAGTAAACGGTATTCCGCTACGCTGATGGATCGCTCTCTTTATGCGGCGCAACGTTTGGAGGACGGAACCGTCCTGCGTCTTTCCATTGCGCAAAGCTCCATTTTAACGCTGGTACTTGGTATGGCACAGCCGATAAGCATTGTCATAGTTCTGGCGGTTGTCCTGTCCGTTGTCCTCGCTGTCCGCCTTTCTAAAAGCATTGTGAAGCCTTTGAATGAAATTGATTTAAATCATCCTCTTTCAAACGAGGGATATGACGAGCTTGCTCCCTTTCTCCGCAGGATCGACAGCCAGCAGAAACAGCTGCGCAGGCAAAAGACACGGCTGGAGCAGAAGCAGGCCGAGCTGGACACCATCATCGGCAGTATGAGCGAGGGTATGGTGCTGCTGAATGAGCACGGAAAAATCGTCAGCATCAATCCCGCCGCCATGGCTCTGCTGGGTGTGGAGAAAAGCCCGGTGGGAGCGGATATGCTGACGGTCAGCAGGAACCTCAGCCTAAACGACATTTTGCGGCAAACCTTGCAGGGGCAAAGCGTGGTTGAGACCGTAAGCCTTGAAACCGGGCAATACCAAATCAGCGCCAGCCCAATTATGTCTGAAGGAAAAGTTGCCGGTGCTGCTCTTTGCTTTTTCGATGTGACCGAAAAGGAAAAGGCGGAGCAGATGCGCCGTGAATTCACATCCAATGTGTCCCATGAGCTGAAAACGCCCCTGCACTCCATTTCCGGCTATGCGGAGCTGCTTCAAAACAACATGGTGAAGCAGGGGGATATCGTCCCCTTTGCGGGAAAGATATACAGGGAAGCCCAGCGCATGACAAGTCTGGTGGAGGATATCCTGAGCCTTTCCCATTTAGACGAGGGCGCAGAGGACATGGAGTGGATAGAGGTCGATTTGTATGAGCTTGCGGCGAAAGCCATTGCCGGTTTGGAGGCGGAAGCGAAAGCAGCGGAAGTGAAGATGTCTCTGCACGGCGAGTATTGCAGCCTGCACGGCGTTCCGAAACTTCTCCACAGTATCCTCTATAATCTTTGCGATAACGCCATCAAATACAATAAAAACGGCGGCGAGGTAACCGTCAGCGTTGAAAGACAGGACGCAAACGCCGTTCTCACCGTTTCCGATACGGGTATCGGTATTCCCGCCCAGGAGCAGGCGCGCATTTTTGAACGGTTCTACCGTGTGGATAAAAGCCGTTCTAAAGAGGTCGGCGGCACAGGGTTGGGACTCTCCATCGTCAAGCACGCTGTACTGATCCATCACGGGACGATCGAGGTGGACAGCGCAGTGGACGAGGGAACAACGATAACTGTCCGCTTGCCGATATAGAAAGGGTTAATCGCAGAGCGCTATGTTGCCCGAATTTGCACCTGAGAGACAAAGTAAAACTTAAAGAAAGTCTTGACAAACAAATGTTCCGTTGTTAAAATATAAGATGTCCGCAAGGAGAAAACCGGGCGATGATAAGGTTTGGTATCGTGCTACGGGGCTGCTCACCCATGAATGAGTATTGACATCCAAATGCCGCCTTTCCTTTAGCTGCGGAGAATCATCCGAACGGTAAACTGAATACTGTGAAATGATTTAAGTATCAAAAATGCAAGCTTAGTGCCTTGGAGCCGCTTGATGCGCTGACTTCCTACGAGCCACTTGACTTTGACATACTCCCAAGGGAGTAGTCTGTCCAAGTGGTGTATGTCAACGGTCAAGTGGCTTTTTGTATTTTCAAGGATCGCATATGCTCATCGGCTCCGGGAAAGGAGGTTCGATGAGCATTTTTTGTTGGCTGAGTTCTGTGGCAAGGTATCCGTAAAATGGGGTCCACGAAAAGTCGAGAGACTTTTTGGGGAGAGGAGAAGCAGCAAAATGAGTGAGCCCTGCCACTTGTGACAGGGCGAAGGATATGGAGCTTGCTTCGACGAAGCGAGCAGACCCTTTGTACTCCCGCAGGAGTCCAAACGGTAGCCTGCCGCCGGATGTCTGCGTCATCTCAGGCGAGCAGTGCGTCTGTACTCCCACAGGTCGTACAAACGCCTCGTTAGGACTCTGTCCTAAAACCTGAAAGGAGAAATGATTATAAGAAAAGGAATCAAAAAGCAGTTCTGGCTGTCCGAAAAGGACGCCGCAGATCTGAAACAAAAAGCCCAAAGGTGCGGCATCACCGAGACCGCAATGATCCGGATGTTGCTTCACAGCTATGAGCCGAGGGAGAAGCCGGACGAGCGTTTCTATGAAGCCATGCGAGAGATGTATGCCATCAGGAACAGCCTGAACCAACTGGCGAGGAAAGCCCATTCTCTCGGCTTCATTGACGCTCCAAAACTGAGAGAAGTCCTCACCGCTTATCAGCATTTTCAGGCAAGCATTGAGGCGGAGTTTCTCCGCCCGGTCAAGAAGGAGATCAAAAAATGATCAACGAACAACCGAAAAAGAAATCAGCGCTGCTGCCCGTCTGTCAGCTCCACGCCTTCGATGGACACCCCTATAAGGTGCTGGACAATGAGGAGATGGCAGTACTCACAGAGAGCATCAAAGAGCAGGGCATCCTGTCCCCGCTCATCGTCCGCCCGCTGGAGAACGGAGAGTATGAGGTCATCAGCGGACACCGCCGGCTTCATGCGGCAGAGAAAGTCGGACTGACCGAAGTACCGGCGCTCATCTATCCGTTAGACCGCAACGAGGCAATCCTTGCGGTGGTAGACAGCAACCTCCACCGAGAGCATATCTTACCCTCCGAAAAGGCATTTGCCTACAAGCTCAAGATGGAGGCGCTCAAGCAGCAGGGCAAACGCACTTTATCGCAAGTTGCGACAAAGACGGATACTGCCGCCGAGATCGGCAAAGAGACCGGCGAGAGCCGTGACCAAGTTTTCCGCTATATCCGTCTGACCTATCTGATCCCCGAATTGCTGGAGATGGTGGACGAGGAAAAGATCGCCCTGACTCCCACTTCCTATCTCTCCGAAAAGGAACAGCGTGATTTGCTGGACACCATGCAATGCGAGGACTGCACACCCTCACTTTCACAGGCACAACAGCTAAAGAAAGCCAGCCAGAAGGGCGAACTTTCCACTGACTATATCTTCGCCATGCTGTCCGAGCCAAAGCCCAACCAGCGGGAGAAAATCACCTTCAAGGTGGACGAACTGCGGAGCTTCTTTCCCAAGCACTACACAACCGAGGATATACAAAAAGCCATCATCGGGCTGATCCTCAAGCAGTATCAGGAGCAGAAAAGGCAACGCTCCCGCAGACGAACAGACAGAGGGGAACGCTGATGAATCAGAACATCATGAAACCGGAGTTTGCTCCTCTTTATGAAAACACTCCTGCCTTCTCCATGAAGATCGGCGGCACAGTTTATGATGTCACCACCCACTGGAACACCGAGGGCAGCCAGACGGTTTTGCAGCAATTCAAGGAGTTGCTGTTGTCGCACCGCACATTGGAAACAGACATCTGAGCATAGTAAAATGAAACTGCCTTTGCTATGCCCGGTTGTCGGAAAGGAGAAGTATTTCAATGACAACAGCAACCAAATTAAACGGGCAGACTGAAAAGATAACCGCTCTCTACTGCCGCTTGTCGCAGGACGATGGCAGAGAAGGAGAATCCAATTCCATCTCCAATCAAAAGGACATTTTGCAAGCCTACGCTCGTCAGAAGGGGTTTTTACACCCTGAGTTTTTCGTGGATGATACAGCTATACTTGGACTAAAGTCAGAACTCCAATAACGGGGTGCGAGTTTAGTCCAAGTTTTTTTATGCGCTGAAACAGCGTAAATCCACTGAAAACAGGAGGTTGAGAACCCGTGTGTAAGATTATCGTGATGGCAAACCAGAAAGGGGGCGTGGCAAAGACCAGTAGTACCCGGAACCTGGCCTACTCCCTGGCGGAGCTGGGGAAAAAAGTATTGGCGGTGGACTTCGACCCCCAAACCAATCTGACGATCAGCTTTGGCGTGGCACCAGCCGCTTTGCAGGAGACGGCGGCCAGCCTGATGATGAAATTAGTCATGGATGAAGTTCTGCCGGAAAAGGCCAGTTACATCCTGAACATAGGCAAGGTGGACCTGCTCCCGTCCAAAAAAACGCTGACCGTGGCAGAGGTGAACCTGTTGATTGAGCGAAAGGACGATTGCCTTGCCAAGCTGCTGGCGCCTCTCCGGGCGGATTATGACTACATCCTGGTGGACACCGGCCCGTCCCTCGGCTCGCTCACCATCAACGCCTTTACTGCGGCGGACGAGATCATCATTCCCGTTGACCCGGAGCTGTTCGCTCTGGTGGGCTTGAAGGAGTTGACGGAAACGATCTCCAAAATCAAGCAAAATTTGAATCCAAAGGTGGAGATCATTGGCATCCTGTTCACGAAATGCAGTAAACGGACAACCCTATACCGCCAGACCAGCGAACAGGTGCGTTCCGTGTTCGGCCACCTCCCCATTTTTGAGAGTCAGATTCCAGCTACCGTTCAGGTGGGGACCGCAAACAGCAAGGGACTCAGCGTGATGGAGCTGGACGCCAAAAGCCCCGCAGCCGCAGCCTATATGAATTTGGCAAAGGAGGTGCTTGCGTATGCCTAACATCAATCCCCGTATCCGTTCTCTGGACGACCTTCTGGGGGTTGCGCGGAAGGTGGAGAACACGGCGGCAACGGAGGACAAGCCTGCCCAGCCTGGAAATAACGAAATTCAAATGCTTCCGCCAGAGATCATCCGTGGTTTCCGGGGACACCCCTTCCGGCTGTATGAGGGCGACCGATTTAATGACCTGGTAGACAGCGTTTCAGAAAATGGAGTTTTGAGTCCCACAATCATCCGAAAGATTGAACCGGATGAAAATGGGTTTGAATACGAAATGCTGGCCGGTCATAACCGCCAAAATGCTGCTATTGCGGCGAAGCGCCTACTTCCCTGTATCGTTAAAGAGAATCTTTCCGATCAGGACGCATGGATTTATGTCATTGAAACCAATGTCCTGCAACGGTCCTTCTCGGAAATGTTCCCGTCTGAACGGGCGGCTGTGCTGGCCCTGCGCTACTCCAAGATGATTTGTCAGGGGCGCCGGAACGATATTATCGAGGAACTGAAAAGACTGGAAAACCCTGATGAAATCAGGGAAAACAAGACTTGTGGCATTGACTGCCACAAGTCCAAAAGCCGGGATGTTGTGGGGGCTGAGTACAACCTGAAAGGCCGTGCTGTGGCGAATTATCTCCGCATCAATGAATTATCTGCCGCCTTGAAAATCAGGATCGACGATGGAGAATTTACGATTGCGGCGGCGGTTCAGCTCTCCTATCTGGCCCAAGAGGAACAGCAGATGGTGGAGGCAGTTCTGTCGGAAAGCGAGTATAAGGTCAACGAGGGCAAAGCTGTTCTGCTGCGGGAATACACCGGCAAGCTGACCCCGGAACGGGCGGAACAAATCCTCTCCGGCGAGTTTAATCGGAAGCCCAAGAAATCCACGGCTGCGGCGTTCAAAGTCAAACCGGCGATTTACAAGAAATACTTTACCGCCAGCATCAGCCAGAAAGAATTTGACAGTATTGTAGACGAGGCCCTTGCCCTCTACTTTGCCCGTAAAGAGGCCACAGCCGTCTAAACTGGAAAACCACCACAGGAAGGAGGAGCCTATTGAGAAACGATGAACGCCTGCGGACGATTTATGAGGTCATGGCCCCCTATATCGTCCGCAGCGAGAGGAACTGGCGGGATTACCTGGCCTTTGCGTCCCGGTTCCACAAGCAGAGCTTTGACAATATTCTGCTGGTCTACGCACAGGACGAGGATGTAACCATCCTTGCCACAAAAAAACAATGGGCTGGCGTGGGCCGGAATCTAATTTCCCGGCCAAAAGGGATTGCCGTCTGCGTTTACAGCAACGCCCGCCTTACGCTTGACTATCTCTTTGATATAAGTCAAACTGTGGGCAAGGAGATTCATCCCACCAACTGGCAGCTTTCCGATGAGATGCAAAAGGCTCTGGGGGAACGGCTTACCTTCTCACATGGGTTTCAGGCACAGCCGCTCCCAGACCTCTTGTACGCCCTGGCGCGTGAGGCCGTCAATGACAACTACGAGCATTATTTACAGGGGCTTCGGCAGGAAACAAAAAACCATCTGTTTGAGGAAATACCGGCTGGCGGCTTTGAAGCACAGTATATCCAGCTTTTGAGCGACAGCGTTTCCTATTTCATCGGTAAAAAGTGTCACTTGCCAGATGAGGCGATCCGCATGGGCGATGGGATGGCGACAGTCAGCCATTTTAATACGGTTCCACTGGTTGCCCATCTGGGTATGGCAGTCACATCCATTTCAAAAGCAGTGCTTTTGGAGATGGAGCGGAACATCAGGATCATCAATCGAGAAAGGAAGGAAAAACATGAACAAACCGAACATCAATCTGCATTACAAAGAACAGGACGGGATGCTTCTCCCCGACCTGCAAATTTCCAACAGCAACGAGGCGGACAAGCCCCTGGGCCGGTACGGGCGGATGGCGCTGGAATATCTCAAGGACAACCAGCCGGAGCGATATACGATTTTGAAAATGGATGGCAGTCTGATGGAGGTCATGCACCGGGTACAGAACGAGGCCACGGAGAAGATCGAGGCCCTGACCCAGCAGATGCTTCAACAGGAGCCGATGCCGCAGACCGAGGATATTCTGGAGCGAACACGCCACCTGAACAATCTGAAGCTGATGGCGGAGGAAACGGTACTCCAGACCATCGTGCTGATCCCCCGCTGACCGAAGAACAACCGCATACCGAGGCGCCGCAAGGCGCGGAGCATGAAGGAGAGCCGCCCGCACAGGACGGCTCTCTTTCTGCTTCCCCGAAGGTTGAACATCACTTTTCTGATGAAGAAGTCCGTCGCCACTATGAGCATATCCTGACCAGCACCGACCTCTATCTCCCTGAACTCCATCAAGCGGTGCGGGCGGTGTTGGCGGATGGCGTTACAGACTACAACTGGACGGAAAAAGGCCGGGAGGTCTGCGGCCTGTTCTCGGCCTATGGGGACCGGGAGTTTCAGGGCGAGGTGCTGTACCGCACAAAGCTCCGTGGAGAGGACGGCATTTCCTTTTATTTTGATGATGGCTACACCTACTTCCCCTGGCCCAGCCTTGCCAATCTGCTGGACGCCCTGATCGAAGCGGGCGCTTACCCAGATATAACTGCGGAGAAAGAACCTGACCCTATTGGGGACTACAATATCCCGGCTGAAGTAGAAGAAATGGGCGGCGCCCCGCAAAGGGAGATCGGGCAAGCCGACTATGACTATGTTTTGGGTGCTGTGGCTTATGAAGCAGGTGAAACGGCGGAAGAACCCGTCCGCCCGCAAGCGGTATTTACAGAAATCAAGGGAATCCCAAAGGCGGATGAAATAGAGGCCTTTGTCCCAAAGCCGGTTGCTGGCGGGCAACAGGTCATTGTGGCAGGAGGTCAAACCAATCTGATTCCACCAGCGGAAGAATCTCCATCCCCACATAAATCCAGAGGGAATACCACCGCCCACAAAAACTTCCAGCGTTTTCAAAAACTGTTCCCGGAGATCGTGTCCGGCCAGTATGAATCTCTGCGTTTGGAGGCTGGGGACGCCTATGATCCCCTGGTGATCCACCACAAATACGGCGATCACTACTGCATGGAACATTACTATATGCAGAATGGCGACCGAATGTATGACCCCTATATGGACTTCCTGATCGACCGGGAGACTGGAACTCTGCGGGCGTTCAGCTATGAAAACAGCGGCATCGGCGTGTATCAGGAGGCGGACCCCGCAGACCCAGCGCAGGAAAAGAAAATTGCCGGGTTCGGCCAGTTCTTCGCCACCTGGCTGAACAACATCGCCAGTCAGGACTATGAGCCTGTACGCGCTACTATGCTGGTCAATGATGAGGAAGTGGATGTGGAGCTGCGGCCAGCCCCCGAAGCAGCTCCGGCCGCAGCGGATGAGGAACCGGAGCAGCTTTCCCTGCTGGCCTCGCCGTCTGAAAGAAGCCCGGAAGATCTGCTGATTGAGCGCGCTATGCTGCGTGGGCCTCTGGTTACACAGAAAAAAGATCGTATCTACGAATTTGCCCGGACCCATCCCACAGGCTCGGCTTTTGCCTCTTTCCTGAAAGAGATGTACGGCTACGAGGGGTTTCCTGATGAAGCGGCGGGGCTTGACTATGTGTATTCCGGTACGGACAGCATTGAGCTGCACTGGACCGATGAACATGGGGAAAAGAGGGAAACCAAGCTGTCCTGGCCGCAGGCTGCCGGTATTGTTCAACGCCTGGTGGATGAGGGGCGCTATCTGGAGGCCCCTGCCGTCAGCGAGCCGGAGCAGAAGGATGAGACGCAGCCGTTCAGCGCCGAATACCGTCTGTTAGACCGTCTGTGTGCTGACTGCGAGTATTTTCTGGGTGAAGGGCAGCGGGCGGAAAAGCACCTGTGGGCAGGCAGTGTGGAGGCGCAGATCGCCAAAATGCGGGAGCTGTACGCTCAACTGCCGGAAAAACCGGATTGGCTCTCCCCGGAAACCATCGACGCTTACGCCCGCCGCATGGCAGCCCCGGAGCAGCCAGAGGAAACCCGGATACTTGATGAATCGCTGGGCGCCCACAGCGGTCAGATTGATATGCTCATGCAGGCCGTCCGTGGGGAACTGACAGTGGGCACCCTGCGGTACAGCATTTTCGAGGAACGGCCCCATATCAGCATGATCGAGGTGCTGGAGGATTACCGCCGTCAGGGGATCGCCACTCAAATGCTCCGTTATCTGCAAGGACAGTATCCCGATGAAGAAATCGAGTGGGGCTATCTGACGGAGGACGGTTCCGCCCTCTACCGGGCGGTGGTGGACGAACAGCCCAACCCGGAATATCAAAAGGTCAAGACCGATTTGGAGGACATTACCCGCCTGTACGACGGCTATGTGCAGCGGATGGACAACGGCGCCATCCTCTCCCCAGCGGAAGCCGCTGATATGGATGATCTGGAGGACATTCAATACCGGCTGGAAAAGGAACTGGACGAGCTTCGGCCTGTGCGGGCTTTGGTCCGCATGGAGAGTGCGCCGTCCACTCAACCAGAGGAAAGGCCGGTCACTGAACCGCCCGCCAATCCCCGGTCGGAGCCGCCCGTTTCCCGCAACTTCCGCTTCTCCGCAGATTATGACCTCTATCCCGGAGGCGCCAAGACCAAATATAAAAACAACATCCTGGCGATCAAGACCTTGAAGCAGATCGAGGCGGAAAAGAGGACCGCCACCCCGGAGGAACAAATCACTCTTGCCCGTTATGTGGGCTGGGGCGGCCTTGCCAACGCTTTTTCCGATAAAGCGGCCGGATGGGAAAACGAATATCAGGAGTTAAAGGCCCTGTTGACCGATGAAGAATATAAGGCAGCCATGCGCTCCACCATCACCGCCTACTACACCGAGCCGGAGCTGATCCGCTATATGTACCGCGCTTTGGAGCGGTTCGGCTTTGAGGGCGGCCCCGACCGCAGGATTCTTGACCCCGGCATGGGGACCGGCAATTTCTATTCCGTGCTGCCGGAGCAGTATCAGGGGACCAAGCTGTACGGTGTGGAACTGGATTCCATCACCGGGCGTATCGCAAAGCAGCTCTATCCAGAGGCGGATATTTCCGTTATGGGCTACGAGGCAGCCAAATTCGAGGACAACAGCTTTGATGTGATCCTGGGCAACATCCCCTTCAACAGCGTCAAAATCTATGACCGCCGCTACAATGAACTGAACCCCTATATTCACGACTACTTCTTCATCAAGTCCCTGGACCTTGCCAAACCGGGCGGCATCATCGCCTTTATCACCAGCAAGGGTATCCTGGACCGAAAGGACGAGAGCCTGCGGGAATATATCGCACGACGGGCAGAGTTCATCGGCGCCATCCGTCTGCCCAATACGGCGTTCAAGGCGCTGGCGGGAACCGAAGTGACCGCGGATATTGTCTTTTTGAAAAAGAGGGCGGCCCCCATGCAGCTTGACCGGGCAAACACCCCATCGTGGATACAGACAGACATGGAACGGGGAAAATGGATTCCCTACAACCGCTACTTCATGGACCACCCGGAAATGCTCATGGGCAAGATGGAGAGCAGCCGGAATATGTACGGCAATGAGGATGGCACGGCTTGTATCGCGCCGGAGAGTTTCGATCTGTATGAACACCTCTCCGACGCGCTGGAAAGCCTGTCCGCCCATTTCAGCGCAGAGCCGGATGTGGAACCGATAGAAGAAGCGGAGGAAGAACAGCCGACCGATTATGAGGACGCCCCCGAAGGGACCCGGAATTTTACCTTTGTGGTGAAGGACGGCGAAATCTACTACTGCGAGAAGAACAGGCTGATTCCCCAGCCCTACACCGGCATGAAGGCGGCCCGCATCAAGGGCCTGTGCGAAATCCGTACCGCGCTGCTGGAGGTCATCAGCATCCAGTCCCATGAGTATGACCCTCTGGACCTCCGCAAAGCGCAGGATAAACTCAATCAGGTCTATGACCGCTTTACCGCCAAGTATGGAGCCATCAACAGCAAGGGCAATATCCTCGCCTTTTCCGATGACGATCAATTCCCCCTGTTACGCTCCATTGAGGACGAGCGAAAGGATAAGAGCGGCTGGGATAAATCAGCTATCTTCCATAAGGCGACCATCCGGCCCTTTCGGGAGGTCAACCACGCTGATACCGCCGAGGACGCCCTGCAAATCTGCCTGAACCGCAAGCTGCGGGTGGATCTCTCCTATATGTCCTTCCTGACCGGGAAAACCACGCACGAACTGGCAGAGGAGCTGGGCGGCCGCATCTATCTCAATCCGCAGAAATACTATGGGAACCCGGATGAGGGCTGGGAACTGGCGGAGGAATACCTGAGCGGCCATGTGCGGGATAAGCTGCTTTACGCAAGGCAGAGGGCGACGGAGGAGCCGGAGCTGTTCGCCCGGAATGTGGAGGCGCTGGAAGCGGTACAGCCGACACCTCTTACCCCTGCCGATATTGAGGTGAATTTGGGCGCCATCTGGGTGCCGGTTGAGTATTACCGCCAATTCATGTATGAAACCTTCCAGACCAGCGGCTATGTCAAAGTGATTGACGGCGGGGATAACCGGCGCCGCATTGATATTGAGTATTTCCCTTATACCACCACCTGGCGGATCAGCAATAAAACCTTTGAACCCAATTCCGTGACGGTGAATCAGACGCTCGGCACAAGCCGAAAAAACGCCTACGAGATACTGGAGGACTGCCTGAATATGCAGTCCACAACCGTCCGTGACCGGCAGGAATATACCAATGACAGGGGCGATAAGGCGGTCCGTTATGTCATCAATCCGAAGGAAACCATGATCGCCCGCGCCAAACAGCAGCAGATTCAGGAAGCCTTTGCCTCCTGGATATGGAGGGAACCGGAGCGCCGGGACGCCCTGCTCAAGCTGTATAACGATACCTTCAACACCGTCCGGCCCCGTGAATACGATGGGAGCCATCTGGTGATCCCCGGCATGAACTCCGAGATGAAGCTGCGGAAGCACCAGCTTGACTTTGTTGCCCGTGTCATTTACACCGGCACAGGGCTTGCGGCCCATGAGGTGGGCGCCGGGAAAACCGCCGCGCTGATTGCGGCCGGGATGTACCTGAAGAACCTGGGCGCGATCCACAAGGCGGTGTTTGTGGTCCCCAATCCCCTTGTCGGCCAGTGGGCGACCGAGTTTTACCGCTTTTTCCCCAATGCCAATCTGCTGGTGTCCACGGTGGAGGACTTCACCCTCAAGAACCGGAACCGCTATATTTCCAAAATCGCCACCGGAGAATACGACGCGGTGATTCTGGCGCACAGCCAGTTTGAAAAAATCCCTATCTCAAAAGAGCGGCAGATCATGCAGTTGGAACAGCAGATTAACGAGATCGAGGCCGCAATCAGTGAAATGAAATATGAAAAGGGTGAAAACTGGAGCGTTAAGCAGATGGCGATTTTCCGGGGCAACCTGGAAGCCAAGCTGGAAAAGCTGTCCGCCGAGGAAAAGAAAGACGACCTTCTGACCTTTGAACAGCTCGGCGTGGACATGATGTTTGTGGACGAGGCTCATTTTTTCAAAAACTGCTTTGTATTTACAAAGCTGCGGAATGTGGCGGGCATCACCACCTCCTCCAGCCAGCGGGCCTTTGATATGCTGCTGAAATGCCAGTATTTGCAGGAAGTAAACAATGGACGGGGTGTGATATTCGCCACTGGAACTCCTATCAGCAACTCTCTTTCGGAGATGTTCGTTATGCAGCGATATTTGCAGCCGCAGGAATTGGAACGGTTCGGCTGGTCCTATTTTGATACCTGGGCCGCTCATTTTGGAAAACGGACCTCCGCTTTGGAGATCAAGCCAGAGGGCGGCGGCTACCGGATGCGGGATCGTTTTGCAAAGTTCTATAATATGCCGGAACTGATGGCTGTTTTCCGTGAGGTTGCCGACATCAAGACTTCTGATATGCTGGATATTCCGGGTTTACCTTCTGTTCACGGCGGCAAGGCAGAAATTATCACCACAGAAACGACTCCTGCACAAAAAGCGATTATGGCGGAGTTTATCCTGCGGGCAGAGGCAATCCGCGCTGGCCGCGTAAAGCCGGAAGAAGATAATATGCTGAAGCTGACCAGCGAGGCCCGTATGATGGCGATTGATCCCCGTCTGGTAGACCCCAATGCGGGAAATGACCCCGAAAGTAAATTGAATGTCTGTATCAATGAGGTCTATTCACTTTGGGTGGATACCAAGGAGCAGAAATCAGTCCAGCTTATCTTTTGCGATGTAGGGACCCCCAAACCCGGCAGATTTAATGTGTATGACGAAATAAAACGAGTTCTGGTGGAGAAAGGGGTCCCGGAATCAGAGATTGCCTTTGCCCATGACGCCGCTACCGAAGCTCAAAGGCAAGCATTGTTTGAACTCACCCGTAAAGGTGATATTCGCATTTTGGTAGGCAGTACTGGTAAACTTGGAACTGGTGTAAATGTCCAAGACAAAGTAATTGCCATCAATCACTTAGACTGTCCCTGGAAGCCTTCTGATATTACTCAGCGGAATGGGCGCGGGGTCCGGCAGGGCAACGAAAACCCAGAGGTTATTATCAAACAATTTGTAACGAAAGGTACATTTGACGCCTACCTCTGGCAGATACAGGAACAGAAACTGCGCTATATCACACAGATTATGACAGGCAGGAGTATTGCACGATCCTGTGAGGATGTAGACGAAACCGTGCTTTCCGCCGCGCAGTTTAAGGCGGCTGCCACAGACAATCCCATGCTGGCGCAGAAGATGGAGCTGGAAAACCGAGTGACGGAGCTGAAAATCCTGCGGGGCGCGTGGAGCAACGAGCAACTCTCTTTGGAGCGGAAAGTAAATACGACCTACCCCAGCCACATCCAGCAGTACCAGCGCCAAATTGAGCAGATCAGGCAGGATATAACCCTGTTGGAGCAATCCAAGGCCGGGGACTTCTCTATCATGCTGGATGGGAAGCAGTACACAGAACGCCCAGCGGCGGGCGATGCGTTTGCCCTGCTTTACCGCACGATCAATGAAAACCACGCAAAGGATGACTTTGAGTTTGAAATTGGCTCTTACCGTGGATTTAGGCTCTGCCTTAACCTTCATCCGCTTTCGCGGGGAATCATCCTGCGGGGAACCTCCCGGTACAGTACGGACATCGGTTCTTCTGGACAGGGAACGATTACCCGCATTGAGAACCTTGCAGAGCGTATCCCGTTTTACCTGGTTAATACTCAGCGGGATTTGGAGGAAGCAGAAAAGCAGTTGGAGGCTGCCCGTCAGCAGATGGGCCAGCCTTTTATTTATGAGGAAGAACTGTCCGAAAAGGTTGCTGCTTTGACGGAGATCAACACAAAGCTGGAGTTTGAGTCTTTGCAGGAGCAGGAAAGCGAGGTGATTTTAGATGAGGATGGAGAACGATCTGATTGCAAGAAAGCTCAATCTGCTGACTGTGTTCTTCCCAGCGCTGGCACCGAGTTATAAGGAAATTATTTTGAACTCATTTGACCAGTATTCGCTGTTGAAAGCGTATGTACGCCGGATCATGGATAGCTACCCTGGTATACAGGCAGAAGATCACGAAAAACTGGAAAAGGCTCTTACACAATCTCTACGGGATTCGGAAGTGGACTGTATCCATAAATACCTGTCTGCCAAATTCAGCGATGAAGCCATTGATGCGCTGGTAAAGGAAATGGAGGGGCGGCATGATGAATGAAAAGCATTCCTCCGTCTGCTATATCTTCCGGGAGGGCGCCTTCTCCCCGGTGAAAGAGGGCAAACCGTTCCGCAACGATTTTGGTCTGGATCTGTTTCAGTACAAGGGCGCCGTCTATGAGGGCAGGACGGGTTTGCATCTCTGTCCCTTACAGGAGGCGGAATACCTGGACCTGTTCATCAAGTCGCATGGCGGGATCGAACAGGTCCAGCAAATAATTACCCGCAGTTTAGAGCGAACGGGCCTCTCTCCCCGCTACGCCCGACCAGATGAAAAGAAAAAGGACATCTTCCCGCCAAAGGAAAAGGATGAAAACCGGGTGTTTGCCAAAGACCTGATGGGCAATAAGCATTACTACTACCGCTTCTACAATGAGAATGGTATTGAACTCTACACGATGGAAAAGAAACGGGAGTTCTTTCAGACCATTTATGTTCCGTGCGATGGCTTCATGGTGGGAATCGACCAGAGACACCGGCTGGAGGAAATCCTGAAATGGCTGCCCACGCTGAAGCAAGGCATCCGGGGTGAGATCGAACGGGTTTTTAATGAGAGTATGGGCGATCCGAAACGGTGGGCTGACCTGGGCTTTGCCAATCTGCTGGGACGGTACTATGAGGCAAAACGGCACAATATTCCATTAGAAGCAGAGCGCAGGCAGCGGGAAGAACGATGGGCGGCAGAGCGTGAAGCAGAGAGGCGCCAGCGTGAACAGGAACAGCAGGCCCGCTATGATGCCGCTATCCGGGAGGCAGAGAAAGATATTCTGGCGGGAAAGGAGGTGGTGAACCGGGAGGTCAACGGCAAGGCCCTGATTATGCAGCTTTTCCGGGAGCATGAAATACCTGTCCCTCTCAAAACACAGGGCTGGATCATCAATGCGCTGCACAGCATCCGCTATTCCCCGGAGAGCGGACAGTGGGACTACCGTTATTATAAAGGCAGCCGTGACAGCACAAAAATGTTTGAACTGCTCCCGAAGCTGTCAGCGGCAATTCAGACCAAGCAGCAGTTTGAAGAACGGGGCGAGGCCAGCCCAGAGGCCCCCGCTGCTGTGGCCGAAGATGAGCAGGATATGGAACTGTAAACCTGATTTGAAAAAGGAGTGCGTATGAAAAAAGTGCTTGTTGGTATTTCCGCCGCTGCCGCCGTGATCGGCGGCTTTTTCTATTTTGCCTGGTACCGGCATTACCGTGACGCGATCCGGTGATGAGGTCCCTGCGGCCAAGGAGGTGAGGCATCATGCCGCTTGCAGCAACAAGGGCGCCCTACACTCTGTTCATTGTGGATGACGATATGCCCCTGAATCCCCGTGAGGACTGCGACTGTCTGGGAAAAATGCTCTGTTGGCATGGGCGCTATTCCCTGGGTGAAAAGCACGATTTTGAGGAACCCCGTGATTTTCTGCAAGAACTGCTCTTTTCAGAGTATTCCAGCGGCCATGACCGGGACAATCCGGTTTTTGCGTTTCTCAAATCTGGTAAGGCCAGCGGCGCCCGCCTGGAATACAACCGCTCCACACGGGAGTGGGAGCTGAAAGAGAACCAGCATTGGACTTCCGAGAGCGACTGGTATGTATCGTCCAGCTATGCGGCCTCGCTGAAAGATGATGTGCCGGATTGGTTTCTGGATGACTGCCTCTCCGCCCTCTCCACCGGCGAACTGTTTTCGCTGGTGGAGCAGATGGAGGGCATGGTGATCCTGCCTCTCTACCTTTACGACCACTCCGGCATCACCATGAACACCACCAGCTTTTCCTGCCCGTGGGATTCCGGTCAGGTAGGATGGATCTATGCGGATAAACAGATGATTGAAAAGGAGTACGGCAAGGTAACGCCTGAAACTCTGGAGAAGGCCCGTCAAGTGCTGGAGGGCGAGGTGAAGTCCTACGACTATTTCCTGACCGGCCAGTGCTACGGGTTCCAGTTATTCCGGGAAGATGTGGAGGTGGATAGCTGCTGGGGCTTCCTGGGCGAGATACGGGATGTGCAGGACGATGTAAAGGACTATCTGCCGGAGGACTGTGATCCGGCTATCGTGGAACAGCTCCAGTTCCGCTATGAGGAACTGGACATTGAGGAATATCTGGAAGAATTGCGAGAGGAAACGGAGGGATTGGATTGTGAAGTGGGATAAAGCGCAGCCGCTTTATATCCTTTACGGGTGCAATATCGTCAAGGAGCGAAGCACCATGCGGCTGGTTGCCGCCACTACGGATGAGGAAATGCTGAAGGTCATCATTGGATCAGAGATTCTTTGCGGGCGTATGGACTATCGGGGCTTCAGCAACATGAAAGGCTTTCAGCAGTTCCGGGCCGCCTGCCGTAACGGTGACGAGCGATATGGCGATCTGTCCTATGGGCTTGTGGAGAAAACGGAAAACCTGCTGCTGTCCGACTGTGCCAAAGAACCGCTGTATGCAAGAGCCTACAAATATCTGAATATGCTCGACCGGGAATTTGACGCGATCCGTAATGGTTCTCTGGAGAGCCTGGGTGAAGATCGCACCCGCCTGATTCTGGACAAAGCATTATCGTGGGCAACACAAAATTACGCTGGCTGGGATTTATACCGTCATTTGAGAGATGAACTCGGCATGAGCAACGAGGAGATCTCCCGCGCCGGGTTTGAACTGGATGAGTTCTACGAGGGTGAGATGCCGGAGGACGATGTGGAATATGAGCCGGAGGATGACTATGAGGAAGAATTATGATACCCCGTCCCTGCCGGAACACTGTTATGCGGTCCTTCCCAACTCCGGGCAGCTCATCGAGGTTCGGCGCGGCGAAATGGGCTATTACCCCTGCGCCTATTCCACCGGCGGCCGCGCCTATAACCAAGTCCTGGAAAATTATTTCAACGCCCATGAGGGCATTTCAAAGGCACAGGCGGCTGCTATGCTGGCCGGGTCCATGTTTGGCTGGAGTGTCCCTGCTGCTGATCCGTCCCGATATGATCTGGACGGAGAGCCGGTCCGACCGGGTGTGCGGAAGGCCCTGCCCCGGTCCCCGCAATATCTGTATGAACAAGCCAAGCTGCTGCGGGAGGAATACGCGCCTGGTACAAAAGTCATTCTGGATGAAGCGGTAAACACCCCCTACTATGATGCACCCGCAGGGCTGGCCGGTATCGTTCAGTCTGTGGACGACGCCGGACAGATCCTTTGCCGCTGGGAAAACGGGCTTTCTTTCCGCCTCGTTCCCGGAACAGACCATTTCCACAAGGAAGCTGCACAGGAATTGGAATGGCCTGATGAAAAAGAATCCGATTTGGAACTGTGAGGTGATGGTTTATGCGAAGAAGCGCCGCCGTGTATCATAAATTCACCGAGGAGGAGATACGGCAGGCAAACAGCGTGGATATTCTTTCTCTTGCCCGTGGGTATGGCTATGAGCCGGAAAAGGCTGGCCGCAAGGCCGTCCACATGAAGCACAGCGGCGGCCTGTATATCTTCCCGGAAAACAACCGCTTTTTCCAGTGGACGGGACCGGATGACGGCATCAAGGGCGGCGCCATTGATTTTGTCATGCGGGAGGAAAACCTGTCCTTCCCGGAGGCGGTGGGCAAGCTGATCGGCAAGGAATATGTAGCGGAAACACGACAGGTAACGCCCTATGAGAAGAAAGAGCGCGGGCCGTTGGAGCTGCCGGACAAGGCGGAGAACATGAAGCGGGCCTATTGGTATCTGGTGTCCGTGCGGGGTATCAGCCCACAAATCGTCAGTCATTTTATGAACCGGAAGATGATCTATCAGGAGAAAAAGTATGGCAACTGCGTGTTTGTCGGTTACGATTCCGAAGGGGCGCCCCGGTACTGTTCCATGCGGGCTGCCAGAGAAAACAGTTCGTTCAAGATGGACGCCACCGGCTCCGATAAAAGCTATCCTTTTTTCCATGAGGGAACAAGTGACTTGCTCATCGTTACCGAGGCCCCTATCGACCTGATGAGTCATGCGTCCATCGCCGCTGATTTCTATGGGCGGGACTGGACGGAGGATCACCGTATCTCCACCGGCTGCCTCTGGAATGGGGCCATTGACCGCTATCTGGAGGGCCACCCGCAGGTCAAGCGGCTGGTGTTTGCGGTGGACAATGATTATCTGGCCCGTGACAAGGATGGGCAATTTCGGAATTGGGGACAGCTCACGGCGGCCAAGTGGGTGCGTGAATATACCGGGCGGGGTTTCCAGTGTGCTATCCATGTTCCACACCTGAATGATTTTAATACCGACCTGGTGGAACGGCGGAAAGGCCGCACCGTGGAGGATTTAGACCGTCTGCGGATGGCAGAGCTGGAGGCGGAATTTAACAAGGGCGCTGTTGAAGAACCCGAAAATGAAGATGAACAAGAAATGGAGGCTTGATACAGGTGCTTAGTAAAAGCCAGTTTATTCAGAGAGCAAGAATGATGGATGAAGCCTGTCGCCAGTGGTGTGATCTCATTGAAGAATGTAAAGAGCGGATAAACGGCCAGGGATTTACGGAATTTTATCACGAAATATGTGCCAGAAGTACGAGGAATATACCGAAAATCCCGGTATATATGGCTTTGATGTGCCGAAACGAAATCCCGCTTTGACAAAAAGCGGATCGCTTCATTCGTTTGAGCTGGACCGATGGAGCAAACCTGATGAGAACCACCGGGTCAAGCACATCGGCATGGCTGACGCCAAGGAAACCTTTGATAAGCTGAAAACGCATTTGGAGACTCACGGACTTCTCCCGGACGAATACTTTTTATATTCTGATGAGTTGTCTGGTGAATTGCCTGAGTTTGAAGAAGCCCTTTGCATCCCGAATTTCGGCTCCAGCGAGGGAATTTACCTGGATATTTCCCTGGCCTGTCGAAACAGTGATGGCAAACGGTATTTTCAATCCTTCGCCACCGGCAAGACGCTGGGTGAAACGGCGGACGATTATTTCCGGATGTTCCGCATCGCCGCCGAGTGTTCCCTGATGCTGAATGGGCGTGGATTTTCCTATGAGAGAAACAATGTGGACATCGTGCTGACCGGGAAAGAGGCCGCAGCCGTCGCAAATTCGGTGGAATTGGATCTGTGCGGCTATCTGGAGCCGGAAGCCGAGGCACTGCTATCCTCCGCTTTAGATAAATTCACCGGCGTTCCCTGCACGGCCATTCAGACCATCACCTGCCACGGGCGTGATGATTACGCTGTTTGGAATGTAGAGATCCCGTCCGATATGTTCCGCTCCATTGTCCGTGAAGCGGCAGAAAAGGTGGGGACATTAGAAAAACTGATGAGCGGCATGGACCCCTCATCCGGCTGTGAAATGCGGCTTTTGACGCAGATGAAGGACGGGCGCTTTGCCTTTTTTGCTATCCCGGAACGGATGAACGGTCTGCGGGATTATGAAACGCAGGGCAGCTCCGTCCGTGGGAGCAAGGAGCAGATCATGGCGGAGATCTTCACCGATTGGGAACCCGCCGAGGAACCGGAGGACGAGATGGAACGCTGACCCTCTCACTTCTCATTCCATCCGTATTGACCGCCCCACCGGGGCGCCCCGCAACCGGGAAACGCAGGCGCAGCCTGTGTTTCCCAGGTTAAGGCAGGAATAGCCGTCATACCTGACGGCGGGCCGACTGCTTGAAAGCCGTGCTTTCAACGGGTTTTTGAGAATTTTACAAGGTATGATTTTTTGATTTTGGTGTGATTTTTGTCACACCTTATGGAAGGGAGGCTTGACTTGAAAGAATCCCCGATCCGAACCGAGCGCAAAACCATCCATCTGCCCCCGGACACCATTCGGGCGCTCAATAAGCTGGCGGCCAGAAATGGGACGGACTTCTCTAAGGAGGTACGGCGGGCGATTGATGAATACCTGGATTTGGAAAGTACCGCTGAGAACATCGACATGATAAGCGGCGTGATCCGGCAGGAACTCAGCGGCCAGATCAAGGGGCTGGGAAACCGGCTGGCCGGACTTATCAACCGCCTGACAATCATATCCGCCGCAGGCTACTATGCCAATATCGCCATTATCGCAGACCTGATCGACCGGGACCGCTATTCCTCTTTTGAGAAGATCGAGGCGGCGGCCCGAAAAAAGGCGTTGGCGTTTGCAAACCAAAAGAACGCCGACGCCCTGCGTATTTTTCTGGATGACGAGGAAATGAAAAAAGCGATTCGAGCTGTTCAGGGGGGCAGTCGTGTCGATCCTGATTTATAAACAGCGCCACCGGCACCCCAATCAGAAAAAGACGCCCAAGTGCAACTATGCCCACATCGGCTATATTGCCACCCGTCCCGGCGCGGTAAAGAATGAGGGGATGCGCCACGGTCTGTTCGGGAAGCTGGAACCCGGTGAGGTACAGGAGTTTGCAACCTGGCAGGAGGCGGCCCGTCTGGTGCGGGAGCTGTCCTGCCGCCGAGTGAATATGTATCGAGGGATCATCTCCTTTTCCCCGGAAACAGCGGCCGAGCTGGGGCTGACCGATCGCAAAGCCTGGGAGGACTATATGGAGCGTCATATTTTAACGCTGGCAAAGTATAATGGAATCCGGGTTCAGAACCTACAATGGGTGGCTGCCCACCACAATGAACGGGGCCATCCGCACATCCATGTGGTGTTCTGGGATAAGAACCAGCGCACTATGGTCCCCTTTGTTCACCCCAGCATCCCGGATAAAATACGCAGGCAGTTGATCCGTGACACCTTTGCGGAGAAAATACAGGCGTATTGTGAAACGAAGCAGCGGGCCAGAGAGCGGCTTACTACTGCTGCCGTTGATCTGGTTGATGAGTTTGAGCAATATATGGAGCAGCTTCATCCTACCGAATACAAGCGACTGCGGGAAGCCTTTGGCCATATCACGGATGATGAGCTGGGAGCCGCCCCACTTGATGGTGTTTTGAGTGCGGATGGGATGGCCCGATTTATCCCCGGCCTGTTTGTCCTGAAAGAAAAGATGCCCAAAAAAGGCCGTCTGGCCTACAAATTGCTGCCGGAGGAAGTTAAGGCCGAACTGAATGCTTTTATCGGCAGCTTAAAAACAGACTGTAAGTACATTGGTGATCTGGTAAACGAGTATGCGGACGCCAAGTGCCAGCTTTCCATGCTCTATGACGCTGACCCTGCCCATGTGGAGGAACAGCGGCAGAAAGGAATCGCGGAGGCGGACAAACTGATTGCCAACAAGGTATTGGAGGCCATACGCACCATGCTCCGCAAGGATCGGGAAACCGGAGCTTTTGAGTATGCCGAGGCCCGAAAAGCCTACTATACAGAGCGGTTGATCTGTGAAATCCTGATGGCGTTAGAACAGAACGCCGTCAACATGGGTATGGAGTACGACGATTGCCAAAAGGCTATGGGAGGTGATCTTTCCAAAGCCGCCAAAAAGGACTGGTATTTACGGCACAAGGACAGGGGTATGGAACCGTAGTGTTTCTTGGGCTAATCCGCAGTCAAATAAATTGTCGAAATGTTTTGCGGTTTATAATCGCAAAACTAATTGACCGCAAACAGGTTTTGCGATATACTATTTACAAATGGAGGTGGTCACGATGATTGACAGGCCGTTATATGTGGATAAGATCATGGCTTATGCCGATACCCCGTTTGTAAAGATACTCACAGGGGTACGCCGCTGCGGGAAATCCACAATATTGAAGATGATTATGGAACGGTTAAAGACCGAGCGGAATATTCCGGCTGAACGCATGATAAGCTGCCGTTACGATTCTATGGAATTTGAGGATATGACGGCAAAGCAGATGTACGCACAGTTGAAGGAGCGTCTTTGCCCGGACGGAAAGACCTACCTGTTTCTGGACGAGGTACAGGAGATCAGGGGGTGGGAAAAGGTTGTAAATTCCCTGGCGTCCGACTTTGATGTTGACCTGTATATCACAGGCTCCAACTCCCGGATGATGTCCTCGGAAATCTCCACCTACCTTACTGGCCGGTATGTGTCTTTCCGCATTTTTACGCTGTCCTTCAGCGAATATCTGATGTTCAGAAGCAAGTTCACGACTGTCGGGGAACCCAAAGCCGAGCTTGCAAATTATGTCCGTCTGGGCGGATTCCCGGCAACCCATTTGCAGGAGTTTTCTCAGGATGAGATCTACACGATTGTCAGGGATATATATAATTCCACAATCTTTTCAGACATTGTAAAACGAAATCAGGTCAGAAAAATCGACCAACTGGAGCGCGTTGTCAAATATACCTTCAACAATGTCGGCAACACCTTTTCGGCAAAGTCGATTGCGGACTACCTGAAAGCAGAGCGCCGCGCCCTTGACAATGAAACGGTTTACAGTTATTTGGAAAAGCTGGAAAAGGCATATCTGCTTCACCGTTGCTCCAGATACGATTTGCAGGGAAAGGAAATCCTGAAAACTCAGGAAAAGTTCTATCTGGCCGATACCGCCCTGCGGTACAGCGTTCTCGGTTATAACGCGGACAGCGTGGCTTCCAGCCTTGAAAACATTGTGTACCTGGAGCTTTGCCGCCGGGGATATACCGTCAATGTGGGAAAGACCAGCGATGGAGAGATTGATTTTGTAGCGGTGCGGCAGAACGAGAAAATTTATGTTCAGGTCACACAGGAGATCAATTCGGAAAAGACAGAAAAGCGGGAATATGAGCGGCTGCTTGAAATACACGACAATTACCCCAAATATGTTCTTACAACGGACGAATTTGCCGGGGGGAATTACGAGGGGATCAAGACCATGCACATAGCCGATTTTCTGCTCAGTTCTGAATATTAAAGACACAGCTCAATGAAATGCCCGCTTGTTTATCAGGCGGGCATTTTCTTTTGGAAAGCTGGATTCGAGGCAGAAGATTTTTTCTAAAAGTTGATACTTGCTGATAAAAGTCGCTTGAAAAAGTTTTTGGTTTGCAGGAAAAGTCCCTTGAAAAAGTTGATGATTTTCTCCGCTTTTATTCCCGCTTCTATGTCCCGATAAATACAACAACCGGCCGCCCGGTTCGAGAAAGGAGATTGGATGAACACAGTAACAACGAGTTATAAGCACAACGGGGTGCCGGTGTCTATCCCCAGAGGGTCCTATGGCGTGACCCGCCTGACGGCCCGGCTGTATGAGTACCCCAAAGGGCATCCCTGCCGGGGGTGCCCTTTTACTTTACGGACTTCCGTTCCGTCCTGTATGTTCCCCAGCCGAAAGGACGGCGGGTGCCTCTGGTACGATCTGAAGCGGAAGAAGCGCCCACCCCTGCCGCACACCTATCCCCGGAGTCAGGCGGCGGCAGAGCGCATTTTTGATTTCATTGAAGTTCTCAAAAAGGTGATGAAACGAAAGGGTTACTCGTAAAAAGGAGGTTTGCCGGTTGCGGAGCAAAACAGATTTTTACCGGCTGTTCTTTGAACAGCTCGCCCGAAAGGGCTTTGATGTAAAGCGGTCCCAATCTTCGGATTATATTGCGGACATCTACTATAAAAATCAGCTTGTGGCCTATTTTTCCAAGGCGGATACGGTGATCCAGAACCCGTTTATTGCTGTGAAAGAAAAGGTCATGCGGCTTATCAACGACACCGCCCAGAACACGGCGGTCAAGGCGGGCATCTGCCGGGACTGCCCCTACACGGACGCCAACGAAAAGCTGCCCAACGGTTCCTACAAGCTGGCGGAATACAACGGCGTGACTTTGGCCTGCAAGGAGCATCACCTGTTCGGCTATGTGTTCTCCACCTACCGCACTGCCCCGGATTCCGGGGAAATGCTGGCGCGTCAGGTCTTTTACAACAAAGAGTTTGCCGGTCAGGATTTTGCCAAGCGCAGCGGCCTGGTGGACGAAAAGGCCCTATTCAGCGAGGAAGAATTGCGGGTCCTTCACGCCGGACTGGTCAAAATGAGCATACTCGATCACGATGTTTCCAATGACGCCCGTGAATCTGTGGAGCGGATTCTTGACAAAATCGAGGAAATCATGCCGGAGCTGCGGGAGGCCGACATGGACTTTGATTTTGATATGGAATTTGGGCTGAATGATGAAATGGAGATGGGAGGATAGCCTATGATGAACAGCAAGCGGAATCAGACCATCGCTATCGCCCGGTTTCTCATGTATAAGCACAACCTGAACCAGCAACTTGAAGGCATGACAGACGAGGAATATCTGGCCGACCCTATCGGGCTGGATGTGGGCAGCTATGTAAAGGATTTGATGCGGTACTGCCCGGAAAATGTGGTGGATCAGGTCATGGAGCATCAGGACGCGCTTTTGAGGCGGCTGGGGAGGGACTATCTCTCTGTGATTGCGTTTATGCCTTATGAGGAAGATGGAGGTGTGAGGTATGCGTGACGGGCGCCCAAATCCCGATATATGGGGAAACATCATCACCTGCGGCGAGATCGCCGTGGGTATCTATGAAATCGTCGGCACCAAAAAGCGGGGGCTTGAGATCCCCAAGGCCGTTGCGGAGGAAATCCTGCCGGAGTCCGTCATGGAGCAGGCCACACAGGACGGCGAGGCCCTGTGCTTTACCGACCCAGTTTCCAATGCCATTGTTGCCGACGCTCTGCTGGAGCAGGAGCTTGTGATCGACCCCAAGGCCGCAGCACAATTGGAGGCTATCCGGCAGCTTGATGATGTGTCCTATGACACCGGCTTTGAGCCGTCCATCAGCGATGTAGAGCTGGATGGGCTGGATTTGGAAAGGTAGGTGATAAATTGCGGCTGGTCTATATCTCATCCCCCCTGCGCGGGGATGTGGAGCGGAATATCCAAAGAGCAAGGGACTACTGTGCGTATGCGGCATCCTGCGGGGTGATTCCCTTGGCGCCCCACACGATCTTCACGCAATATCTGGATGATGAACAGCCGGAGCAGCGTGAACAGGGATTGCGGATGGGCCGCGACCTGATGTGGCGTTGCGATGACCTCTGGGTAGTGGGCAGCACCATTTCTTCCGGGATGCGGGAAGAAATTGAACTTGCAAAGAAGCTCTATATGCCCATTTTCTATGTGCCGGAAGATATGGTACAGGAGAAAGTTAAAATCCGTCAGCAGGATCACCTCCTTAGATTGGATGACTGCATTGAGGGAAGCAGCAAGAGCAGCTATGAGGGACAGATTCTTGTCCTAAAACCGGAGGCTTACGGCAGCAGCATGGATTTGACCGCAGACGATTCCCTGTGGTATGCCCGTGACGGGTTTGGCTGCATTTATGGAGCCAGAGGGCAGGCGGTCTATGCGGAAAACCTGCTGGATGGGCGGTACATTCACTGGGAGCGCAAGGACTTCTACGGTATCGTAAAGCCGGAAAGTCTGGCCGCATGGATCGCGGATAAGCCGATCCGCAGCGAGGCGGCGGAAGCGGTGCTGGAGGCCGCCGTACAGAACCTTGCCCCTGAACTGGAGGATGGGGAGGAATTGGAGCCATGAGGACCAAGGGGAAGTTGCTGGTCTGCGGGCTGATTTTTGTTTCCGGCGCAGTCCTGAATCTCTTTTTCTCCACCGCTGTTCATGGGCTGCTGACGAGGAAAATCACCCGGCTCTCCCTCCTTCCTATCGGGGACTGCCTTGCCAGCCTGTTTTCCAGCCGCCAACATTTGATGCTGTACCTCTGCCTGCAAGGATTTGTGTGTGTGCTGGCCGTGATGTTCTTTCTCACCAATATGCGGCCCTATGAATCCGACCTGGATACCATCACGCCGGAGATCAAGACCCCCAAGGCGGTGGGTCAGTATCAGCATGGATCGGCCCGCTGGATGAGCGACGCGGAAAAAGAAAAAGCCTTTGACAGCTTCATCCTGGACCCGCATGACCCGGCCATGCGGGAACTACTGAAAACCGGTTGTGATGGGCTGGATTTTATGAAAAAGTGAGGTGTTTGTTTGAAACTGAATCTGCATCCTAAAGTGATCCCCAAGGACACGCCGCCTGCCCCGCTGACGAAAGGCGGCGTGGTGGTGGGCATGAAAAAGGAGGGCGACAAGGAAAAAATCTATTTTGTGGGGGATGACTGCCACCTGCTCTGCGTGGGCGCCACCCGTTCCGGCAAGTCCCGCTGCCTGGTACTGGAGAGCATCTGCCTTCTGGGGCTTGCCGGGGAATCTATTTTCTGTTCGGACCCCAAGGCCGAGCTGTTCCACTACACCTCTGAATTTCTGAAAAAGCTGGGGTATGAAGTGCTGGTGCTGGACTTCAAGAACCCGGCCAAGAGTATGCGCTACAACCTTCTCCAGCCTGTCATTGACGCCATCAACGAGGGTGACACAGACCGGGCGGAAATGCTGGCCTGGGATCTGACCAATAATCTGGTAGGCAAGCCGGAGGGAGAGAAAATCTGGACGAACGGCGAGTGTTCCATCATCGCCGCCGCCATCCTCTGTGTGGTGTGCGATAACCAGAAGCGGCCGGAATTTCAGAATATGACCAATGTGTATTGGTTCATATCCGAGATGTGCCGTACCATCGGGAATAAAATGCCCCTGCTGGAGTATCTGAAAAAGCAGTCGCCAACCCACCCGGCGCGGGCGCTGCTCTCCATCTCCGATGTGGCCCCGTCCCGCACCAGAGGTAGCTTTTACACCTCCGCCCTCACCACCCTACGGCTGTTTACCTCGAAATCCATTTACGCCATCACCCATACCAGCGATTTTACGCTCTCCGACCTGGGAACTAAAAAGCAGGCACTCTTTGTGATCCTGCCGGACGAGAAAACCACCTTTTACCCGATTGCCTCTCTCATTGTGTCCCAGCAGTATGAGCTTTTGGCGGAGGCGGCGGATCGCCGGGGCGGGCGGTTGGAGCGGCGGGTGAATTTCCTGCTGGATGAGTTTGGAAATTTTACCCCCATCAGCGATATGACGAACAAGCTCACTGTGGCGGCAGGGCGCGGGATGCGCTATGCCCTCTATGTGCAGGGGTTCGATCAGCTCAAGGAGAAGTACAGCGACAACATCGCCAACACCATCAAGGGCAACTGCCAGATCTGGGCCTATCTCCAAAGCGATGACCCGGAAACCCTGCGGGAAATGTCGGACAAGCTGGGTAGCTACACCACATCCAGCTATCAGCTCTCGGCCAGCAACGGGCGGTTCACCACACCGTCCAGCTCCCAGAGCGTCAGCCTGACGGAGCGTAAGCTACTCAATACGGATGAGGTCCGGCGCGTCAAGCGGCCCTATCAGATCATCACCAGCCGGGACCATCCGGCCATGATGTACGCCCCCGACCTCTCCAAATGGCTGTTCAATCAAATGCTGGGCATGGGAGACATGGAGCATAACCGGAAGCTGCGGGAGGAGCGGGAAAACAAACGGCCCGTTATCACCGATACCAAGCAAGAGATCGCATTGTGGAATATCTGGGTCTACTATCAAAAGGACATCATGCGCCGCCTTGCGCAGCAGAAAAACGCAGGGGGCGGCGCTTCTGATGATGAATAAATTTCAGGAGGTTTTGATGAAAGAAAAAGTAAAACAGACGATGGGCGGGTTGCGTAAGTCCGTCCGGGCGGCAGGTGTCGGTCTTTCCACACTTGCCGCCTCTTTTTTCATGTCCGCACCGGCTTATGCGGCTGGTGTGGAGGACAGCCAGATTGTGACGGGCACCGAGCAGTTGATTGGCGACCTGACCACCTGGCTCATGGTCCTGGCCCCGGTGGTGTCCGGCCTGCTTATCATCTACTTCTGCATCCGGCGCGGAATGGCTGACGAGATGGATCAAAAGAAATGGAATAACCGCATTGTGGTGGCCGTGGTGTCCTGCATCGGCGCCGTTCTTGGTTCCGCCACTCTGAACCTGATCCTCGGCTACTATCAGTAAGCCGGGGGCTTTTTCGTAGTACAGGCGATTCCCACGCCTTACTAAATAAATCACTTCATCAATAGGAGGAAAAAATTATGGCTAACTTCATCCGCAACACTCAGGTTAAGGCTATGACTTCCATCTGGACGGCCAAGCAGAAGGCCCGTGAGCTGGCAGGCCGCACGAAGGAGGCGCTGGTAAACCGTGAGGGGCAGGGCACCCTTGATGTGGCGATCACGGTGCTGATCTCCATTGTCCTGGGCGCTCTGATCCTGGCGGGCCTCTACCTCATTGTGGACAGCACTGTGCTGCCGACCATTACCCAGCGCATCAAGGATATGTTCGATTACGCGGGCTGATGTTTGGCGGAACCGGCGGGGCGTTATGCCCCGCCACACTTTTTATCAAGGAGGTTTTCTATGGAGTTCAGAGCGGAGATCAAACGGACGCTGACCGGTCCCGACAAGCTGCGGGCGGTGTGCAGCGTCATCCTGGACGATTGCTTTCTGGTGAAGAATGTCCGGGTGGTGGAGGGTGAAAAGGGGCTGTTCGTGTCCCTGCCCAGCCGCCGGAATGTAAAAGGCGAATGGACGGAACAGTGCTTCCCCATGACGAAGGAGCTGCGGGAGAAGCTGTCCGCCGTGGTGCTGGCCGAGTATGACCGGGCGCTGGCGGAGGGCGGCGGGACGCCTGCCGCCTGACCCGCCCCGTTTTCCATTCATACGACAAGGGGGCGGCCCCGGCCGCCCCCGGAAAGGAGGTGGCCGCTGGTTGGAATATATTTTGGTTCTGCTGATCGTCGCCCTGCTCAACGGAGCCATCGCCTACATTGACGGGCTGATGGAGGGCATTGTGCCGCTGACCCTGTACGCGGAGCAGTATATGTCCACATTGGCTGGTGTTGATCTGTTTGAAGCCCTGTTTGATATTGTGTTTGGCTTTGGCGTATCGCTTATCATCCTGAAATTTCTCAAAAAGGGCTTTGAAACCTATGTGCTGTGGTCTGACGGCGACGCGGATGAAGAACCGATTGCCCTGCTGACCAACTTTTTCAAGGCGATGGCCGTGGCGGTCTGTTTCCCCACCATGTACGGCTGGCTTGCCGGGATCGTGGAGGAAATGAGTAACAAGATGCTGGAGGCCATCGGCCTTGCCACCGCCTACGATTGGGCGGGCTGGGTGTCCGGCATCTCCACACTCGGCCTTGTGACTGCTATCTTTGGGCTGGTGTTCGTTATCGTGTACTTTATCCTCTACTTCCAGTTCCTTATGCGGGGGCTGGAGATTCTGATTTTGCGGGTAGGGATGCCCCTGGCCTGCGTGGGCCTGATCGACAATGACAAGGGCGTGTTCAAGCCCTACATGAGCAAGTTTTTTCAATCGGCCCTTTCGGTGGTTATCCAAATCGCCCTCGCCAAGCTGGGCGTGGGGCTGATGATGAATATGCACATCTTCTGGGGCGTGGCCTGCATGATTCTGGCCGTGCGGACGCCGAAGTTCCTTCAGGACTTCATCATCACGACCGGAGGCGGCGGTGGCGGAGCCATTGTCAACAACGCATACCATTCCGTGCGCCTGGTGCAGATGGTCAGGGGCATGGGAAAGTGAGGTGACGGCGGATGGTGACAATGGACGATCTCTCAAAGGCCATCATCCTGCTGGTGCGTGTGGGCGCTGCGGCGAGGTTTATCTACTGCATGGTGCGGCTGGCTGCCGCCGAGGAACAGGCGGCGCAGTACAAGAAACGCGCCCGCAACACCGTGATCTTCTATGTGATCGCGGAATCCATCTGGCAGATCAAAGACCTGATTTTGTATTACTATTCGTAGGAGGTGCGAATGGACGAGGATTTGAAACTGTATATCCCTCTGGGCGTGAAGCCGGAGGCGGAGCTGTTCACAGGCTTTGGAAAAAAGCAGCTCTTTCAGGCATTGATTGGCTCCCTGGTGATGGGCGGCGCGGCCGCCCTGGTCTGGCTGTTTACCGCCAATGTGACTACCACCGTAGTCCTGGCGCTGACCGGTATCTTTGGCTCGGTGATGATGACCACCAAGGACCAGAGCAATTTGTCCGTGGTGGATCAGGTGCAGAACCTGGTCCGGTTCCTGAGCGGGCAGAAAATCTACCCGTACCGCTACGGGGACGAATGGGGGCTTGAATAATGTACGCAGCCATTCCCGTTTACTATCCGTCGCTGGAAGAAGCCGCCCGAAAGGATGAGGCGGCTCTTTGGTGCGACAGCTATAACATCAACATGGACTGCCGGAATTTCATTCAGGCCAAGGCCATGACCGTCATGAACAGCCGGGAATTGGATTCCTTCATTGGAGAGCTGGTGCGCTTTTATGGCGTGGAGCGGGCAATCTATGTCCTCTCCCGCACCGTCCAGTTTTCCGATTGGGATTCCCGTTTCGATCAGGCGGTGCTTGACCGGGCCGGACAGACCGATTTCCCGGACGCCCGGACGCCGAGGGATGAAAACCATGTTGACCCAACCACCCGGTATGTCACGGAGATTGATCCGTGCGTTGCAAACGCCATCTTTATGAAGCTGATGGAATTGGAGGAAGAACAGGAAGCGATCGCTCAAATGGAGAATGACGGACAGAAAGAGCTTGATGAGGATATGGCGTTAGAAATGTGAGGCTGCCGATGGCGCAGATGACATTCCTTGACTTCTTTTCCGGCATCGGCGGTTTCCGCAAGGGCTTTGAACTGTGCGGGATGCGCTGTGTGGGGCATTGTGAGATCGACAAATATGCCGACCGCAGTTACAGAGCCATTCACGATATAAAGGAGGATGAATGGTATGCGGCGGACATCACAAAAGTCACCCCCGCAGAACTCCCCAGAGCAGACCTGTGGGCAGCGGGATTCCCGTGTCAGGATATTTCGGTCAGCGGCCGTCAGCGAGGGATTAACGGAGCAAGAAGCGGACTCTTTTTTACGCTTGCTGAACTCGTCAAAGGCCAAAGTCCTGAAAATCGACCCACATGGATTGTCCTTGAAAATGTTAAGAATCTCCTGTCCATTCATGGAGGATGGGACTTTGCGGCCGTTCTTGATACGCTGGCCTCACTCGGCTACCATATCGAGTACGGACTTCTCAATACAAAGGATTTCGGCCCCCCTCAAAACAGAGAGCGGGTCTACCTTGTCGCTTGCCGACATCCTGGAGCCGGAGGTGGACCAAAAGTATTTCCTGTCCCAGCGGGCCGTGGAAAAGCTCTTGTCCAACTCATAGGCGGGATGCAGGGCCAGCGGGTGTACGACCCGTCCGGCATCAGCGTCACGATGGCCGCCCAATCCGGCGGCTGGGGCGGAAAGACCGGGCTGTATTTCGTTGACCTCTGTAATGGCAATCCCAAACTGACGAGCCATGCACGGTGCATCAAGACCAAGTATAACAGCGGGATCACCAACCGGGGCGGCGATAACTCCGGCGTGTTCTACGGCTGCCGCGCTGTCGTTACCCCGGAACGGGAAGAAAAAAAGCAGAATGGGCGGCGGATCAAGGAGTGCGGAGAACCGGCCTTCACGCTTACAACACAGGACCGCCACGGCGTTTTCCTTCAGGACTGTGAAAAATGCCCTTACGGTATGCACATCCGGGAGGCCACAAAACAGGGCTACGCGGTTGCCCGCTGCGGGGACAGCGTCAATCTGGCGTTTCCGGACAGCCGGACAAGGCGTGGGCGTGTCGGAAAGGATTGCACCGGCACTCTGGAAACCTCCTGCAATCAGGGGACGCCGTTTGCGGGATGCGGCCTGATTCGAAGGCTGACGCCCCGTGAGTGCTGGCGGCTGCAAGGCTTTACCGATGAAATGTTTGACCGGGCGCGGGCGGTCAACAGCGACAATCAGCTCTACCGGCAGGCGGGAAACTCTGTGACCATTCAAGTGGTCTATGCCGTGGGCAGGCAGATTCTCGCCGCGCAGGAGGCGTTGGAACAGGGGGAATCAAAATGATGTTTCAAAAGGGATGGAACCCGTGGCCCCTAATGATCGGGATAGCGGCCGGACTGACCGCCATTCTTCTTTATTCCGGGCTGTATGCCTGACCGCAGGAGGTGGTTTAACTGGAACAAGAGAAACTGAAAGAGAAGCTGGACGAAGAAATCCATAAGGCGGCCAGACCGCTGGAGGAACTGGCGCCCGACGATCCCTATTTTGCACGGATTCAGGGGATGCTTGCCATCAAAAGTGAATTGGAGAACATCCCCCTGAGTGATACGCAGCGGGATATGCTTTTGGCGATGGACAATGTACTGGAACAGGCGTGGACTTTCCGAAATACACCCGTCCCGGACCGCTGTATGGACCCGGAGAACATCAGCGAGGTAGTCTATTACTTCCTCCAGGACAAGGGCGCCGGGTATCGGGCGGATCTTCTCTACAATCGGGCCAAGGCGGAATTTGACGCCCGCATGGAGGAGATCGCCGCTCTGCCGCCCAAAGAGATTTTGGGGTGCGCTTATGAGAAAGTGATAAAAGAGGAATTTCTATGCCAGATGGAAGATGAATTACCTGAAGATACGGTAAATGTCCTCTTGACCTATCCGCAGCCATTGGCGGTTCTTTTCAGTGAGTGGATGGATAACGATTACTCTTTTTTAGACTGTATTGTAGATACGATGCAGGATACGGTACAGCGCCGGGAAAAAGAGCTTCGCTCCTGTCAGTTTCATGTGAATGGGGAACCGCCGCAGGAGCTGAAGGATTACTATGAACTCTATGGAGAAGAACTGAATAATCCCGATTTAGAGCCTGCCGGGGAGGTTGAGCGGTGACGCCGCTCATGGTCAAGGGCACTCTGTTCGGCCTGCTGCTCCTGTCCGCCGCTGTGTGGGATATGCGAAACCGGGAGATCCCAAACCTGATCCCGATCCTGCTCTTTCTGTGTGGGCTGATCGGGTTCCGCCCTGCCGCGTCTGCGGCGGGGCTGCTTCTGGTAGGCGGCCCTTTCCTGCTGGCGGCGGTTCTGATAAAACGGGACGGGTTTGCCATTGGCGGCGGGGATGTGAAGCTGATGGGGGCCTGCGGATTTGTCCTGGGCGTGTGGCCGGGGCTGGTACAGGCCGTCCTTTCCCTCTCGCTGGCGGTGCTGGCCGGGATGGTGGAATGCCGTGTGCAAAAACGGCCGCTGTCTGCGGTGCGCCTGCCCCTGGCCCCCTTTTTCTGCTTCGGCGGTGTGGCCGCCTACTGGCTGACTGCTTTTGTATTTCAAATCTAAACGAGTGGAGGTATCAAGTTGAACAAGAATATTTTTCGGAGCCGGACGGTCATCGGCGCGGTGTGCATCCTGCTGGCAGTCCTGGTCTGCTTTGGAATCACGCCGCTTTTCAACGAGGGACTGAAAGCCCAGACGGAGGCCGTCCGGGTAAAAGCCGAGGTGATTCCACGGGGGACATACATCACGGCGGACATGGTGGAGGTCTACACCAGAGGGGCCTCCGGCATGGAGGACAGTATCGCCACCTCGCTGGATGAGGTGGTGGGAAGATACACCTATGTGGAGCTGCGGAAAAATACCGATGTGAACACGGCGTGGCTGTCCTCTGAGCCATTGACGCAGTACGAGTACCTGACCCGACTGAACGGTTCCAAGGTAGCGATCTCCGTCACCATCCCCACCTTTGCCAAGGGTGGTTCCGGTAAGGTGGAGGCGGGCGATATTATCATGCTCTTTGCCACCGACAAGGACACCGGCGAAACCACCCAGCCCCCGGAGCTGAAATATGTGGAGGTCCTGGCCGCCACCCAGAGTTCCGGCGCGGACAAGGAATATCAGGCACCGGTGGAAAATGAGGAAGAAGAAAACCCGGAGGAAACCCTGCCCGCCACCATCACCCTGCTGGTGAACAGCGAACAGGCCCAGCTCTTAGCTCATTTGGAGGAATCCAACAGCCTCCACTTGGCCTTTGTCTACCGGGGCGCCCGCGCCAATGCCGAAAAGTTCCTGGCGGCGCAGGACGCCTTCTTTGCCGAGCCGGAGGCCGGGGACGAGAGCAGCCAGCCGGAGGCCCCTGTTGACGGTGAGCAGCCCGCAGAGAGTACAGAGGAACAGGAGGTGGAAACAACGGATGGCGAATAAGCAGAAACAGATGCTTGCCGTATGGGGCAGCCCCGGCGCCGGAAAGACGGTCACGGCGGTCAAGCTGGCGGCAGAGCTTGCCAAGCGGAAGAAAAATGTGGTGCTGGTGTTTACCGACCTTACCGCGCCCCCGCTTCCGGCTGTGGCTGCGGAGGGGAAGCTGCCGGAGGTGTCCGTGGGCGAACTGCTGTCCGCTCCCGGCATGACGCAGGAGCAGGTATTGAAAACCTGTGTCCCCTGTGAAAAGCACCCCTATATCAGCTTTCTGGGCTACAAGGCTGGGGAAAATGTGTTTACCTACGCAGAGTACAGCAAGGAAAAGGCGGTGGATATGCTGGTGCTTCTGCGGCATATCGCGGACTATGTGATCGTGGACTGCACCAGTGTCCTGACCGGGAATGTGCTGGCAACGGCGGCGCTGGAGGTGGCGGACGATGTGCTGCGTGTATGCGGGTGCGACCTGAAAGCGATCTCCTATTTTGCGTCCTACCTCCCGCTGATCGAGGACCGGAAATTCAAGCCGGAGCAGCACATCCGGGCGCTGTCCAACACCCGGCCCTATCAGGGCGGTATGGAATACGAAAATTCATTTGGCGGGGTGAAGTACCGGCTGCCTTACCTTCCCATTGTGGAGGAACAGGCGGCCACGCTGAAGCTGCTGGAACCGCTTGCCGGGAAAGAGGCAAAGAGCTACGAGCCGGTCATCGCTGCCATCGCTGCGGAGGTGTTCGGGGATGGCAAATAACATCGGCCTTTTTTTCAACACCAGCAAAAACACGCGCTCATTCGCGGAGGTGCTGGCACAGGTGCAGGAGTACCTTGCCAGCAAGTATTCCACCCTGATAACCGACAACCCGGAGGAACAGCGCCAGCAGATCACCGCCTACATCGCCAAGTATCTCAATGATTACAGCCTGGGCGTAGAGGGCATGGATCACGAGGCCCTGATCGACAAGCTCTATACGGAAATGGCCGAGTTCTCCTTCCTGACTCCTTACCTCTTTGCCAGCGATGTGGAAGAGATCAACATCAACTCCTGGAAGGACACCAAGATCACCTATGCGGATGGGCGCGTGGTCCCCTCCAAGGAGCGGTTCCAAAGTCCTCAGCACGCCGTGGATGTGGTCCGCAGGCTGCTTCATAAATCCGGGATGATCCTGGACAACAGCCAGCCGGGAGTGGTGGGCCATCTCTCCAATAAAATCCGTATCACGGTTCTGGGCAATCCGCTGACCGACAAGGACAAGGGCGTGGCGGCTTCCATCCGAATCGTAAACCCCAAAAAGCTGGGGCGGGATGATTTTGTCCGCTATGGGACGGCCACCGCCGAAATGCTGGATTTCCTGGCGGCGGTGCTGCGGTTCGGCCTGTCCATTTGCGTCACCGGCTCCACCGGCAGCGGCAAGACCACGCTGATGAGCTGGATTCTCTCTACCATTCCCAATGAAAAGAGAATCTTCACCATTGAAAACGGGTGCCGGGAGTTTGATCTGGTGAAGGAGGACGCCGAGGGGAATGTCCTCAACAATGTAGTCCACACCGTCACCCGTTTTTCCGATGACCCCAAGCAGAACTACGATCAGGAGCGGCTTTTGGAGTTTGCCCTGACCTGCGACCCGGATGTGGTGTGCGTGGGCGAGATGAAGTCGGCGGAAGCGTTTGCGGCGCAGGAGGCGGCCCGCACCGGCCACGCGGTCATTACCACCACCCATGCCAATAGCTGCAAGGCCACCTACTACCGCATGGTGACGCTGTGTACCCAGAAATACGATATGGGCGACAAGACCCTGTATAACCTGGTGACGGAGGCGTTTCCCATTGTCCTCTTTGTGAAGAAGCTGGAGGACAACAGCCGCAGGGTGATGGAAATTACTGAATGTGAGATTTTGGAGGACGGTACACGGCAGCTCCACACCCTCTACCGCTACCATGTATCGGAAACCGCCGTGGAGGACGGCAAGATAAAAGTGCGCGGTGAATTTCAAAAGGTGTCCACGATCTCGGCAAGCCTGCAAAAGCGGCTGCTGGAGAATGGGATGCCGCCCCGCCTGCTGGAGCAGATCGCCGGTGGGCGGATGGATATAAACGATGGGAAGGAGGAAACCGCTTGATTGTACTGATTCTGCTGGCCTTTGCCGGTATGCTGGCCGGCATTTTCCTGCTGCTGAACATGACGCCCTTTGAGTTTGCGGAGGACTTGACGAAATCCTTTGCCAGCCGGGAGCCGCCGATCTCCAAGAAGATCGGGCAGCTCAACCACCCCAGAGGGGCCAAGGGCATCCAAAAGACGGTGCGGGAAGCCAAGGAAATGATGATCCTGACCGGCAGGGGCGGCAAGTTTGCCGCCCTCTGCGCCCTTTCCCTGTTCCTGGCGGCTATGGGCGCGGTGATCTGCATTGTGATTCAAAACTATTTCATGCTGCCGGTTCTGGCGGCGGGCATGGGGCTGATCCCGTTCTGGTATGTCCTGTTCACCTCCCACAGCTATAAAAAGCTGATGAACAACGAGATTGAAACCGGGCTGTCCATCATCACCAGCTCCTATCTGCGCAGCGAGAGCATCATCACCGCCATAGAGGAAAACATCCACTACCTGAACCCGCCTGTTGCCGATGTGTTCCGGGGCTTTTTAGCGGAAACCGGCATGATAAGCGCAGATGTGAAGCAGGCCCTCTCCAACATGAAGCCCAAGCTGGACAACTACATCTTCCGGGAATGGGTGGACGCCGCCATCGCCTGTCAGGATGATAAGAGCCTGAAAAGCACGCTCACCCCCATCATCGGCAAGCTGTCCGATATGCGGATCGTGGCGGCGGAGCTGGACTACCTGATGTACGAGCCGTTCAAGGAGTTCATCACGATGGCCTTCCTGCTGGTGGGCAACATCCCTCTGCTCTACTTCCTGAACAAAGACTGGTACAATGTGCTGGTGAACACGGGCTTCGGCAAAGGCATCCTGGCGGTGTGTCTGCTGGTGCTGCTCATTTCCTTTGCGGCGGTCATCCGGCTGACAAAGCCAGTGGAGTATAAAAGATAAGTGGAACTATCTACTCCAAAATCAGGTGGGATATTTCCACTATTTTGAGTTTGCGGAAATGAAGGAACCTGATATTTCCAATTCAAAGCGCAAAAAGCCATTTTTACTCACCCTTCCGGTGAGTATTTTTTCATTGGGAGGTGAGCATCGCGGAGATCATTCCAATCAGTTTGCGAGAGGCAAACCGCTTTATTGAAAAGCACCACCGCCACAGCGGGCGCGCACAGGGCTGTAAATTTTGTGTGGCGCTCTCCGATGAGTCAGGGGTACTTCATGGCGTTGCCGTTGTGGGGCGGTCGATCTCCCGGTATCTGGACGATGGACGGACGGCCGAGGTGACACGGCTCTGCACGGACGGCACATTCAACGGGTGCAGTTTCCTCTATGGCTTGCGCGCCGGGCCTCCGGGGCGGCGGGAGCTGGAATGTACCGGGCCGCCCCCGGACGGAGAGCCGGAACACCGGCCCGAAACGAATGTATTACAAGGAATTGAGGTGAAACAGGTTGTATTTGATTTTACTATGCTTCGGAACACTCTTTGGCCTGGGAGCGTTCTTTTTACTGGCCGGACTTCTCCGGCTGCCCACTTCCGCCAGCACAAAGGCCGTGTTGACCGTCACAAATCGGGGAAAGGCGAAAAAGAACAGCATGAACGCCATCCTGTTCGACATGGCGGCAAAGGCCGCGCCTCTGGTTCGGCTGGACGCCTATAAACGGCGCAAGCTGGAGGCCCAGCTTAAATCCGCCGAAATTCAAATGTCCCCGGAAACCTATGTGGCGGCAGCCTGGGTCAAGGCTGGCCTGATTGGACTGCTGGTGATCCCGGCCCTGCTGATTTTCCCTATTCTGGCGCCGGTGATCCTCTTTCTGGCGGTGGCTGTTTTTTTCAAGGAGCAGAAACGGGCGGATGAGATCGTCCAGCAGCGGCGGGAAGAAATTGAAACGGAGCTGCCCCGTTTTGTCAATACCGTGGAGCAGGAGCTTCGTTCCTCCCGTGATGTACTGAATATCCTGAAAGCCTACCAGCACAACGCCGGTCACGCCATGAAGCGGGAGCTGGAGATCACGATTGCGGATATGGCCTCCGGCAACGAGGAAAACGCCCTGACGCGCTGGGAGAGCCGGATCGGAAGCACCATGCTCTCCGATGTGGTGCGCGGGCTGATCTCCGTCAAGCGCGGCGACAACGGCATTATGTACTTCCAAATGCTCTCCATGACCTTCAAGCAGCTTGAACTCCAAAAGCTGAAGCTGGAGGCCATGAAGCAGCCGGGAAAAATGCGGAAGTATTCCTTTATGCTCCTGGGCTGCTTCCTGCTGATGTATCTGGGCGTTCTGGGCTATGTGGTCCTGGAAGCCTTTGGAGATTTGTTCTGATGAAGGGAGGTAGCTGTTTGAGGCGGCTGCTGAAAGAAAAACGCGGGGAGGGCTTTGTGGATGTGTGCGTCCTTGTCCTGTCCGTTGCGCTTGTTCTGGCGCTGGTGGTCCGCATCGCCCCGGTGTTTGTGGCGAAACAAAACCTGGATGTGTTTGCGGATGAGCTGGTGCGGACAGCGGAGATCAATGGGCGGGTCGGTTCCGCCACCAACGCGAAAGCGGCGGATCTCCGGGAGGAAACAGGGCTTGACCCGGATATTTCATGGAGCGACACCGGCAAAATCCAGCTCGGCAACGAGGTGACGGTGACGCTTACCACCACCGTTAATCTCGGCCTGTTCGGGGAGTTTGCGTCCTTCCCGGTCACACTCACCGCACGGGCCACAGGAGCCTCGGAGGTGTATTGGAAATGAACAGGCTGAAAACAGTTTTGAAAGACAGGTCCGGGCAGGGCACGCCCATGATTCTGGCGGTGGTGGTCTGCTGCCTGATTTTGGCCTGCGTGGTGTTTGAATATATGCGGCTGATGATTGTGGCGCAGGGCGTCCGGGATTCTGTTCAATCCGCTATCGTAGCGGTGGCAACGGAAAATTGGGATGAAGCCTACCCCGGCCTGCGGGAAGGGTATTCGGGAGGCTACCAGCTTTCCGGTTCGTCCTGGACAAAGAATGTCACTACCGGGAATGTGTATGACCGGCTGCAACAGGTGTTGGGCCTGGTGTACGAGGATGGGCGGTATCTGAAATACGCGGGGCCGGATTTGGAATATCGCTTTTATGATCTGCGCATGGAACTGGAAAACGCCCCGTTTGCACCCTCCGCGCCGGAGGGAATCACGCAGCTCAATGTGACGGGAACGGTCACGGTGGAGGTGCCCCTTTCCTTTGGGTTCGGCCATCTGCCGCCCATGCAGATCACCATGAAGCTCAACGCCAAATATGTTCCCCGGTTTTAGATTTTGTCTATTTCTGCCTGGCGGTTTCCCATAGCGCAAAAAAATGTTTGTGTGTTCTTCCACCTGGACTCCGGTATTGTGCAACTGATATAATGAGGGCAGAGGAACACATTGATTTTTTGATATAATTTCACCTTAAAAGGAGGATTCCAGATGAACGAAAAAAATAAAAAACTGCTTGCCATCGTCGGTGTGGCGGCGGTGCTGCTGATCGTGATCGGTGTTTCTGTGTCCATGCTCGGCAAAAGCAGTCAGCCGTCCGGGACGGACCCGGCCGCCGCCCCTACGGATGTTACCACGGAGGATGTGAGCCAGCCCCCGGAGGAAGAAACCACGACGCCCACAGTGGAGGTCCCCGATGTTTCCGCGCCGGAAAACACCCCTGCGCAGGAACAGGCTGATCCTGTCCTGGATGTGGAGCAGGAGGATCAGGTGGATGTTGATTTGACCGACAGTGAGAGAAAGCCGGAAACCACTCCGCCGCCCGCACCGTCCCCGGAGGAACAGCAGGCGGCCAGCGAGAACGATGAGCCGATTGTTTCCGATCCCGCTGCCAATCAGCCCCAGAACGGCGATACGCAGAACGGCTCTATTTACATTGAGGGCTTCGGCTGGATTCCTGACGAGGGCGGCAGTTCTGTGCAGCACAATATTGATTCAGATGGAGATATAAATAAGCAAGTCGGCATCATGGGATGACCCTTGGCACAGGAGTGCGGCATTTCTGCCGTACTCTTTTTATGCTCTTTTTCAAAAATCAGCAGACTGGAGGTGCGCTTTTGAAACGGATTTTTGCCTTCTTTTTGAGCTTTTTGCTTATTCTGGGCATTTGCCCGATGAGCGCCCTGGCCGACACCGGAGGCAGCGGGAATGTGGACGGCGGTGGCGGCAGCATGGGACAGGGGACCTCGCAGAACTCATGGAACCCCGGCATGGATGGCGTAAGGATTACCGTTGTGGACGCAGAATCCGGCCAGCCGGTTTCTACTCCCTTCGACCTGACAAACAAAAATCCTACGATTAAAATTCATTTTGGAAAGATCAGCAAAATCCAATACAGCAGAGGGACGGGCATTTCCCCCACCACAGGAAATTACGATTATTATACGCCTGCACAGGCTATGCCCCGCATTATCAGCAGCGGCAGTACCAAGGCAAATATTGAGGCCATCAAGAAATATTTTTGTTCTGAGTATGCGGTCGAGCTGGTGGCGCAGCAGACAGGGATCAACTATGATGAACTGATTGGCGGCGAGTATAAGTTGCTTTTGGAGCCAATGGCCTACTTCAAGCACAATGGAGTTATGTACGCCATGACCGCCCATGAAGCGGCCCTCTACGACAACCAGACGGGCGGCGCCCTGCGCAGGACCATGACGAGCCTGACCCATAAAAACCTCCCGCTGGCGATGTACCTTGAATATTCGGATTTAGGCTTTGCGGCCTATTCCGGTCCCGCGAACAAGACCTGTTCCAATGATACTATCATCGCCTACCTGGGCATGGGCATTGTCCGGTTTGAGGAACAGCCCCCGGAGCAGCCGGAACCCACCGACTATGACTACGAATACCGGGTGGACACCGATGTGATAACGCCGGTGACGCTCTATGCCGGTTCTGAGATCAACCCGGACGGCCCCGCCACTGTGACCTTTACCATCAAGGGCAGCACCTACCGCATGAGAAATATCGTCATCCCGGAGGGGGACAGTCAGCTTGCGTGGGTGAAGTGGCATACCCCGTCCGAACCGCAGGATATTACCATCACAGTACGCACAAACCGGGGGACTCTGAGCCAGACTACCATCAAGGCAAAAGTGGTTGATCTTTCCGGCAACGACCCGCCGGACCCGAAGGCCACCGACACCGCAGGAAGCTGGCGGTCTAGCGGCGTTCCCAGCCGGGAGGAAAAGTCCTACGCCGCATGGAGCGTGTGGTGGGCACAGTGGCACCCGTATTGGGTGTGGCACAGCACCGGCGATGATGATGGATATTGGGTGGATGAGGGCTGGTATGATTTCTTCCGGGACAACTATTCCGCCTCCATGACCGCCACCACGAGGATTGAACCGGATGAGAAGGTGCCTACGGCAGCCGGGAATACCATGAAATCCGGCTACGGCGTGAGCAACACCGTCACCGCCACAGTCAGCACATCGGCGCCCATGTCCCACTACACCTACGGCCAGACGGCGGTTTCCTATTTCCCCGAATTTAACTATACGACCTACTGGCGCCTGCTGGACCGGCTCTCCAGCGGAAGAACAGCACGGTTCCAGTTTGCCGAAAATATTTACAGCACCTACAAGCAGCGGGTCCATTTTTCGCCGGTGTGGTTCCCCGATGGGAGCTATACAGTCAATACCCATGTGATGGACATTTGGACCCCGGCAGGGATGCTCTGCGCCAATCTCACTGATTCTGTGACCATCAGCGGCTCCCTCTACGATGACTGGCATATCGCGCCGGGGAACCCATGATGAGAAAGGGAAAAAAGATGAACAGCAATAGAGAAATCAAAGTGATGATATTTGAGCCGGGAAAGGAACCCTATACCGCTGTGCTGGAGGATTCCCTGGAACACCATCAGACCCTTGTCGGCGGCGAGATCGAATGTATCTCCCTGCCCCACGAAACCGTCTTGTGCTGTAACGCCGCTGGCAAATGGCTGGGCCTGCCTGTAAATCGCCAGTTAGGGAATGATACGCTTCACGGGACATTCTTTCTCTATGGCGACACCCCGGAGGGGCATGGCGTATCGCTGACCGAAGAACAAATCGCCTGTTTCCGGGACTACTTCACAGGGCCACGGCCTTCCGCCGTGACCTTTGAGGTGCGGTCAGCAAAAGATGCGGAGGAATTTCTGCGGCTGATGTTCGGGGGCCGGAAAGGTGGTGGTTCAAAATGAGCAAGATGTTTTCTGTTGTGACCCTGGCCTCTGATTCCGGCCTGCTGGAAGAATACTACGCTCCCGGAAGCCCGGACTGTGCGGAGGATCTCCTGGAGGATGAAATCATCCGGGATGATTTGAGAAGCCTGCCGAAAAGCGACCGGGTTTATGCGGAAGTGGGAACCTACCTCTACGGGGAAGGTGAAACAGAACGAGCCAGCGAAGAAGAACTGGCCTATTTCAGCAAAAACTTTGAAGAACTGTATGCTTCTGTTCAAGTGGACTGGGTCGGCGGGCACAGTTTTGGATTTGCGGTTGAGGATGTGTTGCCGGACTATACTGATGAGCCGGAACCAGAACTGGAGGACGAGGATGATTTGGAACTGTAAACTGCGGCAAGGAAAGCGAGGTTGATAGGTTGCTGCTGCCGATCATTATGATTTTGGTATGCGTACTGCTGGGAGGCGGTACGCTTCTTTTTTTGAAATTTTCAGAAAGGCGCAAGAAAGCCAAGAGCAGGGATAAGGAAGAACTGGCGCAGATGACGGCCAATGAGTTTGTCAATGTCAAGGATATTCGCGGGAGCTTCCTTTACACCCGTGACGGCATGGCGCTGGCGTACCTGAAAATATTTCCCATCAGCACGGAGCTGTTCAGCAAGAATGAAAAGCGGCTGATCGCCAAGCAGCTCACGGTCAGCCTGTCCAGCGGCCAATATCCGTTTCAGCTTTTGGCGGTTTCCCGCCCGGTGGATATTTCTCCCCTGATGGCGGAACTGTCCTCTACCCTCACAGCTTCCTCCAATATCAAGCAAAAGGAGCTGCTGAAGCATGAGATCGTGGAGATGGGCGGGTTTGCCCTCTCCGGCGAGGTGGTGGAACGGCAGTTTTACATCAAAATCTGGGACAAGGCGGTTGATGGTGTAGAGCGGGAGCTGCTGCAAAAGCTGAAATATCTGTCCGGTTATTTTGCCGACTGCGGTATCCAGACCGAGATTCTGGAGCAGCAGGATATTGTACGGCTGTGCAATCTGGTGAACAACCCGGCCTATGTCCATTTGGAGGACGCCGGGTTTGAAGCGGCGATCCCGATTTTAGAAAGTGTAGGTGTTGTGTAAGAATGAAGCACACCCGGCAGGATTTGAACATCATGCAGGGTTGGAGCCTCGAAGAAAAGATCAAAGTATCGCAGATGAAAATATTGGAATGGTACAGGGCGTACAGCGGGCAGGTCTTTACCAGCTTTTCCGGCGGTAAGGATTCCACGGTACTCCTTGATTTGGCACGGCAGGTCTGCCCGGATATTCCCGCCGTGTATGTGGACACGGGGCTGGAATACCCCGAACTGCGCGATTTTGTAAAAACGAAAGACAATGTGATTTGGCTTCGCCCACGCTATCCGTTTACGCAGATCATTGAGAAATACGGCTATCCGGTCATTTCCAAGGAAGTGTCCGATGCCGTCAGCGGCGCACGGAAAGGCCAGCCTTACCGTTTGGCTCGCCTGAACGGTGAATTGCTGGATAAGAACGGAAAGAAGTCGATCTACAACTGTGAGAAATACAAGTATCTTCTGGACGCCCCCTTTGCGGTTTCAGCCCGGTGCTGTTACCACATGAAAAAGGCCCCGCTGAACAAGTTTGAACGGCAGTCCGGGCGGCATCCCATTACGGGAGTGCTGGCCTGTGAGAGTAAGCTGCGGGAGCAGTCTTACCTTAAATTTGGCTGCAACGGCTATGAACGCAGGCGTCCCCTCAGCCAGCCCCTTGCGTTCTGGCGGGAGGAAGATATTTTGCTCTACCTGAAAATGACCGGCATCCCCTATGCGCCCATCTATGGGGATATTGTGGAGGTCAAAAAGAGGAACGGCGCCCCGACTCTGAAAACCACCGGCGTTTCCAGATCGGGGTGCATGTATTGTATGTACGGCGTTCATCTGGAGCATGAGCCGAATCGGTTTCAGCTCATGGAGAAAACCCATCCCCAGCAGTACCACTACTGCATCCATGAGCTGGAGCTGGGCGCTGTCTTAGATTATATCGGTGTGCCGTACTCGTGCCGCTGATTTGGAGGTGTATCATTGTTAGGAACCAAGAAGAAGGAAGAAACGCTCCCTGTCAATGAAGCGTTGCTGAATGTCATTACCCCGATGGGGCTGGAAATCAAGCGGAACAGCCTGGTCATCGGTGAAAATATGGGAAAGGTCTATGGGGCGGTCCGCTATCCGCAAAAAGTGGAGATGGGCTGGCTCTCCAAAATCACGAACATCCCCAGCACCATTGTATCGGTGGGGATCACCCCGATTGATAACAGCACCCTGATCTCCGCCCTCTCCAAGAGCATTGTCCAGCAGCGGGGCGCCGCCGACAGCGCCAAAGACCCGCTGACCCGTCAGCGGGCGGAAAAAGCCGCCGAGGACGGGGAGCATATCATGCAGAAGATCGACCAGGAGGGCGAAACCGTCGCCATGATGTCGCTCACGGTGATGCCGGTGGCGCAGGACGAGGCGGCCTTCTCCAAAATCTGCCGCCGTGTGGAGAGCGCGTTCAGCGTTCAGAAATGCAAGGTCCGCACCCTCGCCAATCTGCAAAAGGAGGGGTTTCAGAGCATTTCGCCCACCTATCCCGCCAACGGGACGGTGGACAGTATTGTTTCCCGCATTATCCCCATGAGTACCTTTGTGGGCGGATTCCCCTTTGCAAGCTCCGGTTACAGCGATGGCCGGGGCTATTATTTTGCCAAGGACAGCAGCGGCGGGCTGGTGATCCTGGACCCTTGGACACGCGGGAACGACCGCACCAACAGCAGCTTCGTTGTCATGGGCGTGGCCGGTATCGGCAAAAGCACCGTGGTCAAGCACATCATGCTGTCGGAGTATATGAAAGGGACCAAAATCCTCTGTATCGACCCGGAATCCGAATACAAGGATATGTGCCGGAACCTGGGCGGGAACTGGCTGAACGCAGGCGGCGGGCGTAACGGCCGCTCCAATCTTTTGCAGATCAGACCGGCGCCCCGTGACGATGAGGACGAAACCGACAAGCTCTATACGGATGAGGGAAATGGAATGTCCGATATGGCGCTCCATATCAAAACGCTGGAGATCATCTTCTCCCTGTATCTGCCGAGCCTGAGCGATATGCAGAAGGCCGTCCTGAAGCAGACGGTTATTGAACTATATAACCAGTTCGGCATCTTCTGGGACACAGATATTCGCCAGCTCAAAGCGACAGATTTCCCCATCATGGAAGATCTCCACAGCCTGATTGAAAAGAAAGCCGAGGCCAATCCAGACAATCCGGTATTCCGTGACCTTGCCATGCTGCTGTATGACGCCGCCAAGGGCAGCGACAGCTTCCTTTGGAACGGGCACAGCACACTGGAGGCAGACTCCCATTTTGTCTGCCTGGATACCCACAGCCTGCAAAACGCAGCGGACAATATCAAGCGGACGCAGTATTTCAATCTGCTGACCTGGTGCTGGGAGCAGATGAGCAACAATCGTGGGGAGCGTGTGCTTCTGGTATGCGACGAGGCATACCTGATGATCGACCCGCAGGTGCCGCAATCCCTGGCCTTCCTGCGGAATGTGGAGAAGCGGTCCAGAAAATATGAGTCCGCCCTGGCGATCATCTCTCATTCGGTGGTGGATTTCCTGGCGCCGGAGATCAAGATGTACGGGCAGGCACTTTTGGATATTCCCTGCTACAAAATCCTGATGGGCTGCGACGGCAAAAACCTTCAGGAAACAACTGACCTCTACAACCTGACGGACGCCGAGCAGGAGTTATTGGAGAGCAAGCGCCGGGGACACGCCCTGTTCCTGGTCGGCTCCAAGCGGCTTCATGTCAATTTTGAGATTCCGGCCTACAAGTTTGCCTACATGGGCAAGGCGGGCGGCCGGTAACACTCTGGCGACTGGGATGTACCCAGCCGCCGTACTTATTCCCGAAATTATGGAGGTGTTTTTATGAACCATGCGGAACGGTATGAATCATTGATAACCAAGCTGTCCTCGATGCGCTGTCGGGGCGGAGAGCTGGACTGTTCCTATCAGGCGGCCCTCTACCTGATGGCATCCCACCCGGCTCTTGCCGAAAAGGTGGAGCGGTATTTTTCGCCGGACGGGATTGACTTTGGCGCCCTGATGAAGAAAGAAGAATTTGACTATGACTGGATGAAGCTGACGGCAGATGCGGCCCGCAACCTCTTTTCCTGGAACAGCAAGTGCGCCGCCACGCCCTTTGAGATTTCCCGGATGCCCGCCCCGGCCATCCAAACTCTTTATACTTCCTTCTTTATTGCAAACGGGGATTATGCGGTTTCCGTGCGTGAGAATGAGGATGGGAAAAAGGAGTTTGTGATGGATGACAGTGCCGGGCGGGAACGGGAAAAAATCCGCCAGCAGTTTGACCGGATGCTGGCGGACATAGGCGCGGAAATGGGCTGATTGGAGGTGTTGTTTTGGCGATTGATCCGTTGACTGCAAAGCTGCTGGCACAAGCGGCGGCGCGGGCGGCGACCGATGAGGAAAGCCGCAGGAGGATGCTCATTCTCATTTTAGCCCCGGTCCTGGGCCTGCTGCTCCTGATTGCCTTTATCCTATACCTGATTACCAGCCCGTTCTCTATGTTGTCCCAATGGCTGGTGGGCGATGAGGTGGGTGTGGTGCAGGACTTTCAAATCCAGTACGGCTATAACCAGCAGCTCGGCATTTATGAAAAGGACTATATCGAGGGCAGCGGCCAAAGCTACGAGGGCGTGATCTTTACCGATGGGGGCCGGGAGGTCATCTATTACAACCAACTGGATGAGCGGTGGGCAGATACCATGTACGGCACATCCGGCACGATTGGCGAGGCCGGGTGCGGCCCCACGGCGATGGCGATTGTCACATCGACCCTGACCGGGACGCCCCATGACCCAGTAGAACTCAGCGAATGGTCCGTAGCGAATGGACACCGCTGCGAAGGGAACGGCTCTTACCACAGCCTGATCCCGGCAGCAGCCGAAGCCTACGGCCTGTCCTGGGAGAGCGTTCCCCCGGATGACCCGCAGGCGATGGTAGACGCGCTGGCGGATGGGAAGCTGGTTGTGGCGATCATGGCAAAAGGGCACTTTACCAACTCCGGGCATTTCATTGTCCTGCGCGGTGTAACTGCGGAGGGGAAAATCCTGGTGGCCGACCCTGCCAGCCGCAAGCGGAGCGAACAGGAATGGGACCTCTCCATTATTCTGGATGAAGCCAGAAAAGGCGCTGCCGCTGGCGGCCCCTTCTGGGCGATCTATTAAAGGAGCATGGTATGAACAACCGAAATAAACTGATTGAATTATTGATCTACATCGCCATTGTAGTGGTTGGCGTTGTCCTTCTGCTGACAGGAGAGCCGGAAAGGGCGGTGGAAAACATGGATATGGGAGGTACATCGTATGCTGCTGTACTTGACAAGTAACCAGAAAAGCGGGCTGATCGACGGCGCGGCCCGTGAAATGCTCCTGCCGTCCAAAAAGCTGGTTGGGAAGTTCAGCCTGAAAAGTTTTGTCACCAAGGATATGCGAAACTATGCCACGGCCAAGTTCTTCCTGATTGACGCGGCCTGTATAGAGGAAAGCGGCGAGGACTTCACCCTGGCTTTGAGGTCCTTCCAGATGATGTTTTCTGCCCGTATCATCGTGATCCTGTCCGGCTGTGAGGATATGAGCGGCTGTATCCATCGGCTTTTGTCCATTGGGGTGGTGAACCTGATTACGGCGGAAACGCTGGAGGACGCCGCCGACGAACTGCGGGAGGCCCTGTCCGATGAGGGGATGCAGCGGTATGTGACGCCTGCGCCTGTATCAAGCCAGCCAGAATCCCAACAGGAACCGACTCCTGAACCGGAGGCCGAGATCATCCCCTACCGCTGGAACGCTAAGAATATCCGTATTGCCGTTGCAGGGGCGCAGCGCAGAAGCGGCGTAACGGTGACGGCGTTCAATCTGGCGGCGTGGCTGGCCGCCAGAGGCGCGGAGGTCGCCTACATTGAGGTCAACACCAACCGGCACCTTCAGCTCCTGCTCAATGTCTATGAAGCGGCCCCTACCGGCGAACATTACACGATTGATGGGATTGACTGCTACCTGACCAATGAGCCGGACCGGGAGTATCAGTTTATCATCTACGACTGCGGCGTGATACAGACGCCCACCTCAGTATTCCGGGAAGCGGATCACCGGCTGTTGTGCGGGAGCGTCCTGCCCTATGAGATTCCGGCTTTTCACAAGGCGCTGGAGGTCTGCGGCGGGCTGGAAGTGCGTCCGGTGGCCATCAGTGTGCCGGGAGAGTTCCGGGAATATTGCCGGGAGCTGTTTGGCGGCGAGATGGAAATGGCGGAGGCATCCCATAACCTATTTGCAGAACGGACCAACGGGAGGTTGTATAAGCGTCTGGTGGAACCGTATATCATGGGAGAACGGCGGCTGTAACTAAGTGAGTATCAGAATGGGAGGATCACAGAATGGCAAAGTTTGAATACATGGAGAGGGCGTTTTCCTCTGAATTGCGGCCGAGGGCGCGGCTAGTGCTTCAGGTCCTTGTTCTGCATTGTAACAAGGAGGGCGAGTGTTTTCCGTCCATCAAGACCATAGCCGCCAAGTGCGGCTATGGCATCTCTACGGTCAAGCGGGCGCTGGACGAACTGGTGGAAGCTGGCTATATCATCAAGCAGGCCCGGTTTGACGAGCGCAAAAACGGCGGCCAGACCAGCAACCTCTATACCCTTTGCTCCGATGCGCCGCAGCCGCCCGTACCGGAGCAGCCCGCCGAATCGACCCTACCTGCGTCTGGCGAAGAAGCAGAGAAAACCGAAAATGTCCATTCTTCTGCGCCTGACTCCACGCCTGGGGAGCAGTCCGCCCTTTTCCTTTTTCCGGCTTACTCCTTTGCCAATGGTTTTAAAGAAAGACCGGACGGCAAAAATGCCGCCCGGATGCTGCATGGACTGGGGGGCAGTCCATTTTTGTACCCCCTTGAACCGTACAGGTGAACAGATACTTACAGATGAAGAAATAAATCTAATAGCAAGAAAATACTTCTAGTATAAGCATACACTTTTAGTGTTTATACATTGCTGGATGATAGGAAATTAACATTTTCTATAGTATTAGGTGTTTAAAAGTAGCAGTCGTTTAGGCCAGCTACTATCTCGGATTAAATTTCGCTATAAGATATTTCATCAGGAAGTCTTGTGATTTTTCTGTTTTTTAGTTGTGCTCCAAGCTATCTAATCGATGCTGAGCTGATTTAACTTCTGTTTCAACAAGTACCATGCGCTCGACTAAATTATTGTGCTTTTCGACCTTTTTTTCTAATTGCTGGATTCGATAATTTATTAGCTTGTTTGAAGCTAATACACCTAAGAAAGAACCACCAAGTGTCCCCACTAAAGAGAGAAGCGCAACAACTATTTCCGGTTCCATATGGTTATCTCCTTGTAAGTTGTTTATATGTCTGATTGATACCAGTAGCGGATAAGCCAGAAACAATACCGACAGCCACTGCGGTAAGCATATCCGAAGCAGGAAAAGATGGAATAATCTTCATTGCTATTGGTCCCATCACACCGCCTAAAATACCACAGATTGGGGGTATCCATTTTTTGTTTAGTTTGGTGGCTTTTATTATTTCAGCTACCAGGAAGCAGATAGCAGTAATCGAAGCTACCCCAGTAATTCCAAATGAAGAAATGTCCATATTGTCTCCTTTGCACTTCGCTTAGTTTAATTCACATTATTCTCACAAATGTTGATAAATGAAAAGTGCCAGGAACAAGGTAACTCGTCCTGGCACTTTTATTGTTTGGCACCTTATTTCAGAGGCGTAACGGTGTCACTTTTTTGTTGAGCGCTTAGATATCGCCCACCGCAGACAGGATGTTATACCACTTTTCCGCACAACGCTTCCGCTCCGACACCATACCGGTGGTGATCTCCGGCCGCTCGTAGCACCGCAGGAAATACTCCGCCAGAGTAGCGACGGACTTGGTGCTCTTAGTGTACTCAGAGAAGGTCATCGCAGGGCTGTGAGAATTGGAGGTCCACTGCTTATAGGTACCATCCACCTCAGCCTGAATGCGTCTCAGCTGAACATCGATGTCGGTCTTGCTTTCGCCAGGCTTCAGCTCATCGATGAATTTGGTGGCAGGAGTCCACTGCACCAGACCGAAGCCCTTACTGTCCTCCTCCGGCACCTCCCACTTGCCAGGAGTAATGCCGCTTTCGGCCTCCATGTTACCCAGCGTAGCACAGATGGCATTGACGCTCCAACGCTTGGTGGAGGAAAGAGAGCGCAGATAGTCGAAGATGTACCGCGCGTTTACCAGGCGCTCATTCTGCTTATACGACTGATTGCCGGAATAGACAGAAGACTTACCCGGAACAGTGGTGGAAACCTTAGTAGTGTTGTCCTGGGTCACCCACCCCGTCGCTTCGGTGGCCATGAGGTACTGATCATTGGCGCCCTGATAGTAATAGGTGACCTTGATCCAGGTGTAGGTGGTTCCGTTCAGAGCCTTTTTGACAGGCGCATTCGCGGTGTCATAGATCATCAGGGTACCCTGAGGCAGAGAACGGACTTTGTTGCCAGCGGCGGCATCTCGCACATTCACACCGCTACTGGTACTGACGTATCGCACAGTCTTTGCCATGAAAAAAGTCTCCTTTAATTTGTTTTTAGATTTGCAAATCTAAATATTAAAAAGCTTTTTCCGGCAAAAAAGTAAACTCAGCATAAAAATATTTTCACGCCTTTATGGAAGAGCAGCCTGCTTCTAAACCGGCAGCGGCCCTGTGCTATTTTGCAAGGTTGTTCCAGCTGGAGCACGACTTTGTCGTGTTGACAGCAGAAGAACGATTTACTAGGCGTCTGGAGCAGGAAAAGAGGCTCTGTTGGCATGGGCAAATGCACTGAAGACTCAGACCGCACCGAAGTCCGCCTTGGGCAAGACTCTGCACTATCTTCTGGAACAGTGACCCTATCTGGAGGACGACAGGCTGGAATTCTCAAACAACCGCGCCGAGCGCAGTATTAAGCCCTTTGTGATGGGCCGGAAGGACTTCCTGTTCTGCGATACACCTGGCGGACCCCGGAGCAGCGCAGTCCTTTATAGTTTGATTGAAACTGCCAAGGAAACCGGCCTGGGGCCTTACAGGTACACCCAGGACTTCATTCGATTCCACGCTGGAGGGCTAAGTGGATCATCAAGGATAATGATTGGGAGAAAGTCTATGATTGAATAGCAACAGAGGCGGCACACTCGGTGTGCCGCCTCTGTATATTTTGAAGAGTTTTATTTGTTGCTGTAAATAGCTTCTACTGCTTGCATACGATAAGTCTCGCCATTTTTCATATCTATGTGCAGTTGCTATAAATTGTTACTATTACATTTATAGTCTGACTTCTGGGCGATTTAGTTCAGATGAGCATTAAAAGTGTCAATCGTAAAAATGGTCCTCAAAGTAGAGAGAAATTAAATCATAAGTACGCATTTTTGTCATGTCAGTGACTAAAAAGATTGGAGTGTTTAAGGCCATCTGTTCACGCATATCAAGCCATTGCTGCTGTTCAGCCTCAAGTACATCCTTAGCTGATCCAGTGAGCTTGTCTTGACATAGAGTGTAGATTGTTGCCATTGCTTGATCCCATCCATCATAGGAATTTTGAAAAATGGCATTATACTCATCTTCAGTATTGTCTCCATGGGCTGAATAGTCGTTATACAACAAATCAGATAAGGAATCTAGGTAATCCTGCATTGGAGTAGAATGGTACTCATATGATATCGCCGCTTCCCGTGCCTCAAAATAATGCGGCAGCCATTCTTTTACCGCGCTTTCTGTATATTCATACCAATCTACATCAGGTAATTTTTCATATTCGTCCCACAGCTGATTAAATGTAACTTCGTCTATTTCCGTACCATTTAAGTAGTAACTTACCGTTTCCTGTTCAACTGAAGAAAACTTTACATCGGTATCAAACAATTCACCTAGAAAACGCATCTTCCCAACGGAAGTGTTACTGGCGCCACTAGACGTCGAATAAGAGCCATCTTTTTTGAGGCCCGTAAGCCCTCTATAATTAACATCGTAACCATAAATATCGCCATCTTTATAGCGTAAGACTATAAATCCCATGTAGTCACCCCGCTGATAAACAACTTCAGGCAACTCATCTCCATCCATATCTACAACAGCAAACTTTGGAAGGGACATCGTACTTTGATCTTCCCCTGCAATCTCAGAGAGGTATACATCGCTTTGATAGATGGGATTGCTGTTAGAATTAGTGTAAAAAAACTGCCTTTGATTAAGTAGTACATTTTCAAAGGCTTCGTTTGGCAAAAGCGATGTTTCTAAATCATCAGTTGGTATAGTGTTCGCATCGTCACTTCCGGTAGAAAATTTACTAGTAGCTGGCTCAATCGTTTCTGTGGAGCATGCGGCCATTGTTAGTGTAAGTATGAGCAATACTACACCCATACAAGCTCTTTTTAGCATTTGTTTCATCTGCTACCTTCCTTTATTCTTTCGATTATTCCAGCGCTTACATAGTAGAGTTTTTTGCCTTGCCCTTTTGACCTCCTTTGATATCTACAAATTTTCTTCCGCTTTAGTGTTTGCCGACTTATTGAAAATTATGGATATTTGTATAACAGTCTACTGTAACTGCACCTTCTCTCAAAATTCCCTTCTAACAATAAAATGTCATAAGGGATAAAAAACGTCACACTTTTGTTTTAAATATCAGATCAAATTAGTCTCAACAGTGACAGATATAGAAATATATTACATATACCAACACTAGTTTACAATTTCACTCTGAAAACGCTTTTTATATTGTACCGTAGCTCATATATCCCTCTCAAAATTCCCTTCAAATTATTGGGAGTGAGAAATATGCTATCGGGAAAAATATTAGAAGCACAACGTGGAAATCAAAACTGCATGCTTGATCTTATCAGGACTTTTCAACAGCTACTGCACAAGTATGCATATAAACTTCATTACGAAGATGCTTTCAGCGATCTGGTAATTTCCCTTATCGAAGTTATTTACAAAATAAAAATCGAAGATTTCTCAGAAACAGGTGATGGTGCCCTTGTCAATTATATTACACAGAGCATCAATCATACTTATTTTAAATTATCAAAACGAGCAAACATACTCTCTTCTAAAGAGCAGCATGTCAGCGATCTAACAGAGTCACAGCAATTCTATATGGAAAATGCTCCTGCTCCAGAAGAAGAACACTTATCTAAGTTTAAGTTAATGCTTTCTGGATGCAACCTAACAAATGCCGAAAAAGAGGTCATCATTAAGTTTTTCTTCTGGGAAACTTCGGTCAGTCAGATTGCCAAAGAAATGAAAGTATCTCGCCAAAATGTCAATCAGATTAAAAATCGCGCTATAAAGAAGCTCCGAAAAATATACAGCTAAGTATAAATATGATATCAGTTTAACATAAATTATAGCGAAAATCAATACCCTTGGTATCTATTGATACCGAGGGTCTGTTTTTGCTTCTGAATATTTGATTATACTAAAAGTAAAAAGACATACCGGAGGTATTCTAAATGATGTCAAGTGGTATTGGTAATTTTCTCCGTCAATACAGGCAGAATAATAATTTGAGCCGCGAATCTTTTGCGGAAATGCTGGATATAAGTGTGGCCTTTCTAGCGGCAATAGAACTTGGTACTAAAAAACCTGCATATGATACTTTAATTAAAATTATCAATACTTTAAAAGTTTCTGCTGATGAGGCTTTAGGAACTGATAGTTATATTGGAAAAATAAATGATGCCACGGAACTCTCGGCAAAGTTGGATAAGCTAAATCCGCTCCATCGAGACTATGCGTCAGCAACATTAAAACTAATTGTAGAATATTTTTCAGATCTAGAATAGTCAAAACCAAAACCCGTTGTTTTTTAAATAGTGAAGTGTGTATAAAGAGGTGGAGTAGCAGGTGCATATAACAGACTTCATTTCAGACAAAATGAATTCTGATGATTCTAAGTTACTGGAAGAACTATATAGTTCGGAATATCAAAATCTGATTAACTATGCCGGATATATTTTATATAATTCAGATTATGTGGAAGATGTCGTGCAAGAAACCTTTGCTATTGCAGTTCAAAAGATAGCAGATTTGCAGAGCAGCAACAATCAGGTAGGATGGTTGTATCGTACTTTGCAAAATGTAGTTCGAAATAAAAATAGAGATTTACAAAAGCCAAATAAAATTATCAGTAAGATAACCCAGTCTATGTTTGATCAGATTTTTCCAACGACAGCAGAATTTGAATCTAACATACTATTTTATGAAAGCTATAAGCATCATCTAAGCGAAATAGATTGGACTTTGCTTTGTGAAAGATACTGTGATGGTTATCAGTATGAAGAATTGTCAAAACGACATAATCTATCTGTGTCTGCATGTAAAATGCGCATACTCAGGGCAAAAAGTGTACTGCGCAAAGAAATTCAAAAGGATTAGAAAAAATTGTGACGTATCCATTTATATCTTACATACCTTAATGAGAGGAGGACGCTCACTTTGCACGGTAGTGGAACCCCACAAGACAAAGACATAAACGATTTCACTCAAATAAGTAGCGCCGATCTGAGATCTATTCTCCGTGAAGACCTAAATAGTGCAGAGCCTGACAGATTATCAGTAGACGAAATAAAGATTATTGTTGGGCTATTAAAACAGAGGGAGGATGATGAGTTTAATTTCGAATCAAATGACACGATTATTCAGGATAGAATAACTGCGGAAGAATCCAAAAATGGAGCAAAACAGAAATCTGTTGTTACTCGGAAGCGCGTTTTTGTGCGAATCACCGCTGCAGTTATTTGTACACTTTTAATTAGAATTGTAACCGTATTTGCTTATGAGATAGATATAGTGTCTATTTTCAAATCATGGACACAAGAACTATTTCAGGTCAATTATTCAGGAGAAGTCGAATCAAGTACGTGCACCCAAAATGGATCTACCGATGAAATGGCACTCCAATCATGTGATTCTGCAAGTGAAGTGTTGTCTGTCCTTGGAGTTGCTCAGCCTCTCTTACCATCATGGATTCCAAGTGACTATTCTCTATTAGAGTTCCAAGTAAATGTTCATTCGGATCGCACAACGATATATGAATATTACCAATCCTCAGATCAAATTGGAGGATTTTCTATCCAAATCAATCTCTATGACCATTTGCCAGAGAATGAATCTAGTTGGTATCAAAAAGACAGTTCTCCTGTGGATGAATTTATTGTGGGAGGAGTTAGCCATTATATTATGTCTAACTTAGGTGATTATACTGCTGTCTGGACAGTTGAGAACTACGAATGCTCCATTAGCGGCAATATTAGCGTTGATACTCTCAAAAAAATGATTGAATCGATTTATAATCAGTAGTAAAACATGGGGGGTATTTATCGTGAAAAGATACTTTTTTGTATTCTTAATGACCCTGTTCACTTTTTCTCTCCTTATGCAAAATGCGGCTGCCGCTGAAATTGTAACCGCTCATGCAATCGAAGATTGTAATAACTATATTTCTGATGGCATCGTTCCTTATGCCAGTCTTTATCTTAAGGCACAAAAAGCATGGTGTAGTACATCTTCAGGCGGAAAGATTGAAATTCACTTTCAGGTAACTGCAAAATCAAGAATGAGTTCTGTTGGTGCAAAAGACATATATGTTTATGAGAAGAGAAATGGTGCATGGGTGGAAGTAAAACATTATTCTAGTAGTAGCACGACAGGTATGCTCAAATCAAACACTAGTTTCTGTGACAGTAGTGTAACATTTACCGGAACTATTGGTAAAGAATATAAAGCAATCGTAACTGCATACGCCGGGAATAGCTCATCTGAATCTGATTCTATTGATGTCGAAACATCCGCAGTAACGGCAAAGAGATAATGTATCTCTTGTAGTAAGTTATGCTACACAAAAGAGTAAGATAGCTCTAGAATCTAGTTAAAATAAGAGCGGCAATCTGATGTTGATTGCCGCTCTTACCGCTAAAAAATCCAAATTTACAACGAATACCTTTTGCATATCATAATACATATATATCTTAAGTTTGATCTATATACTTAACCATGCTAGTTCAGAAAAATTGGAGACAAATAGTGTAGTATGGAAGAAATTATCGTTATACGAACATCTGATCCACGCGGGGATATATTTCAATCTATCATAAATATATTAAACAATGAGAATATTAAGATATTTCACGCTGCTGAACCTGCTGATATGGTTTTGAGCTTAGGTGATATCACAATATTCCCAGAACGGCGGCAAGTATTTAAAGCGGAAAAAGAAATTCACTTAAACTATGGTGAATTTTCAATTCTCCACTGTATGGCGCAATCGCCTGGGCAAGTATTTAGCCGTGAACAGCTTTATCATGCCGCATGGTCTGAAGATTATGAGTTAGGCACCAATACAGTCGATAATACTATTTGGCGATTAAGAAACAAGCTTGAGAATGACCCTAAGCATCCTATATACATTAAAACTGTTTTTCGTGTAGGATATAAGATAGAATTGCCATTAAAATTGTAAAAAGTCATTCTATTTTAAGTGAATTTTACATTTTTTAATGAAACCCTGATGAATTTCCTATGATAGATTCTGATTGTGGTAGTTGACTTCTCCCTTGGAAAAGCTAGATAAGGCTAATGAGCAAATATAAAATCAGAATCTTATATATCCAATGTTTAAGGCGGCCTTATCTTTAGATAAGGGTCGCCTTTTTTAAATAGCGCAGATCAGACCGCCAATACCTCTTTAAACTTTAGCACTTACAATTAGAGATAATCACAAAGGCGGTAGCGTAAAACTGCCACATTAATGGAAGAAAGGGGATGATGCCAACCGCCTGTGTGCCGTCCGCATAACAGCGGACAAGGAGTAACAATGCTATGGATCAGAAAATCCACAGCATTGAGAAGTTGCTTTTTGTCCCACATCAACGACACACGGCTTTCAATGGACAACTTTCAATAGGCGTTGGTCAGCGTTTTTGTGCGCGAGAGTTTGCCCCAAGTGGGGACAAACCTCCGCCTTCCGGTGCTGCTGGCCTTGTTGGACTTCTCAATGCACATATCCAGGAAGCGGCTGATTTTGTATCCCAATACAAAGTCAGCCGCTTTCATTTAAGGCTCCCTGGACAAAGAATCAGGGGGCCGCCACCTCCGATTTGTTTTCTAAAAAATAAATCGGAGGTAAGAAAATTGTATAATTACCGCAAAAGCGACTATGCAATAAATAAAAACAGCCCTAACATCGTTTATCGCTTTCATAATGAAATCATAGAAATCACGCTGGAGGATTATTTGGAGGAGAACCCTGACAAAACGGAACATGACTTTGCAGAGCTGAAAGCCCAGTCTGATCAAATCTACTATGAGCAGGATCGGGCGGAGAGCGCCCAGACCCGAAAAGATGACTCTCTTACCGGCCTGGAAGAAAGTAAAGTCTGTGCCACTCGCCCTTTGGATGAGGAGTGGGAGGAAAAACTGACTGAATTTCGAAACCGCTTATGTGCACGGAAAGCGTTTGAACAACTCTTTGAGGCGGATGTACTTACAGAAATTCAAAAGCGGAGGTTCTGTCTGTATATTTTTAGGGGTCTGTCCACCCGGCAGATCGGCAGGCTGGAAGGGACAAGCCATCAGGCGGTTGCCAAATCCCTGAACCTTGCCATCGAAAAATTGAAAAAATTTTTTGCGGAGCAGGGTTGACACTCCCACGGTTTCAGGACGATGGGTGAAAGGAGTTCTTTCTGAACCTCCCCTTTCGCCTGTTCCTTGACAACCGCATACTCATTCATCGGTAACTTCCCCTTTGCCAGTGCGATGAGCAAAAGCCGATTCAGAAGCCGCGCCATGAGGTACGGCACGGATGAGCAGATCCCACCTACTTTCTTTCATTGGTCTTGCTGTCATCCTGCCTATATGAGCGAGAAACGGCGGTCTGTAAAAACCGGGCAGCTCCCGGCGCGGCCATGACCGGCAAAGGGTACAATGGTACTCCTGTCCAGCCACAGCCCTGCCTGACCGCAGGATCACGCAATGGGGACAGCTCGGAGAGATCCTCGGAGGGGTGAGATTCCCGTGGGCCGGTTCGCTGCTGGCCGCTGATGACTTCCCATGTGCGGGGTGTCGAGGACAAATAGCACAATGAAAGAAAACAGATTGGAAAATTTCGCCGGACGCGGGGCGGGCCTTTCGGGGCCTGCCCTGTTTCCGGCTTACTTATATTCAGGAGGTCATTCTTATGCGGCGAAAGGCGATCCGGCGCGGCGCTTTGTTCTATGCCGACCTGGACCCGGTGATTGGCTCAGAACAGGGCGGAACGCGCCCTATCCTCATTCTCCAAAATGATGTGGGAAACTATTTCAGCCCTACCGTGGTGGCGGCGGCCATCACCAGCCGAAGGGATAAGACCCACCTTCCTACCCATGTTTTGTTGGAGGATGTGCCGGGCCTTGCCCCTACCTCCCTGCTGCTGTTGGAGCAGATACGGACGGTTGACCGCCGGAGACTGCGGGGATATATCGGGCAGATCAGCAAGAAAAAAATGAAGGAGATCGACACAGCCCTGGCAATCAGCGTGGGTCTGCGTTCTCTGGCATAGGACAGGCGCCCTTCTGAATAGATTGGTAGAGGCAGAAAGGAGGAACCTGTTTGAAATCACTCACGCTTGCAGAGCTTGATACGCTCTCCGCCGTTGATATTAAGACGGTCGATCCAGAACAGCTTGTCGATATTCGGGATATATCCATCCACACAGAACTTCCAAGAGAGGAACGGGTGCTGGACTTCATCCGCCAGATCCGCAACCCCTACTGCTTCCGCCACGGAAAGATCGTCGTGAAAATCGGCTTTTCCGAGGCGGCCAAGGAAACCACAATGGAGGAACAATTTGAAAGCTATCTCCGTACCCTGTAAATCCCTGACACGAATGGAACCGAAAAAAACACCTGGACACTGACTGTGCCCTGCTGTATAATAGAAATCGGACAAAACTCGCACTCCAATCGTTGTTGGGACTGACAAACAAAACGATTGGAGGCATTGTTATGAAAAATTTGACCGCGCAGGCTGTTTATAACGCCGACATCTATCTCCGGCTGTCTGATGATGATGGAGATAAGCCGGAAAGCAACAGCATCAAGAATCAGCGGGAATTTATCACGGAATTTTTGAAATCAATGCCAGAAATCCGCATCCATGCCGAGAGGAAGGATGACGGGTTTAGTGGCGTTGATTTTTTTCGTCCTGGGATTCAGGAAGTCTTACAGGATGTGCGTTCCGGCGCAGTCAACTGCGTCGTGGTAAAAGACCTGTCCCGTTTGGGGCGCAACTATATTGAAACCGGAAAGGTCTTACAGGAGTTTGCAGACCACGGGGTACGGTTCATCGCCATTAACGACGGCTACGATACCGCCAACGCACAGGGGCAGGCCAGCACCATCCTGCTGCCTATCAAAAACCTGATGAACGATTCTTACAGCCGGGATATTTCGGTGAAAATCCGCAGCCATTTGGAGGTCAAGAAACGAAAGGGTCAGTTTGTAGGGGCGTTTGCCGCCTACGGCTATCTGAAATCACCGGACGACAAAAATCAGCTTGTGGTGGACGATTACGCCGCCGAGGTGGTGCGGGATATTTTCCGCTGGAAGCTGGAAGGAATGAGCCAGCAGGGGATCGCTGACCGGCTGAACGCCGATGGGGTCCTCTCTCCCTCAGAATACAAGCGTTCCCTGGGGATGAAATATATCTCCGGCTTCAAGAGCAACCCGCAGGCCAAGTGGTCGGCGGTAGCGGTTGGGCGCATCCTGAAGAACCCCCTCTATATCGGTGTGATGGTTCAGGGAAAGACCGGGCGGCCAAATTATAAAATCAAGAAGCTGATGGAGAAACCGGAGGACGAGTGGATCAGGGTCCCCGGCGCCCATGAGCCGATCATCAGCGAGGTGGATTTTCGTACCGTGAGCGGACTGCTGCGCCGGGATACCAGAATCGCCGTACAGAAAAAGACGGTCTATCCCTTTTCGGGACTTTTGTTCTGCGCCGACTGCAAGCAGAACATGATCCGCAAGACCGTTCCGGCAGGCGGGAAAAAATATTTTTACTACTCCTGTTCCACCAACCGGGCGGACAAAACCGCCTGCACCACCCATAATATCAGTGAGGCCCTGCTGATGGATGCGGTTCGTGACTGTATCCACGCTCACATGGAAACGGTGCTTAATATTGAGAAAACCCTGCAATTCATCGCCGCCCTCCCCGCAGAGGACATGGAGGCCAGAAAGATCGACCGGCAGCTTGAAAAGCTGAAAGCCGATTATGAACAGACCATGCGGTTCAAAATGTCCGCTTATGAGAAGTTCGTGGACCATCTGCTGAATGAAGATGAGTTCAAGCAGTATCAGCGGATTTACACGGAAAAGTGTGAGGCGATTGCGGCGGCCATCAGCAAGCGGCAGGAGGAATTGGACGCCATTGTGCGGGCGGGTTCCCCGCAGGGGGAATGGATCGCCCATTTCAAGTCCTTCCGTCATGTGGATGTGATGGAGCGCAAAATCCTGGTGAAAATCATCGACCGCATCTATGTCTATGAAGGGAACCGAATTGAGATCATTTTTAAGTACCAGAATGAGTACAGGGCGGCGGCAGCCTATATCGAACAGTATATGGAGCGTCAGGCGACGCAGGCAGCCTCCACGGTAAAGGAGGCGGTGTAAATGGCGCGTGTGAGCAGAAGAAAACAGATAGCAGCCGCACAGGGTGTTCCGGTTGATGAGCTGCCCAAGGCCGCCGTTCTGCGGATTTTCCGCACAGCCCTTTATGTGCGCCTCTCCATCATGGACACCCGTGACCGCAAGGACAGCGAGAGCCTGCAAACGCAGATCGACTATCTGTGCGGATATATCGCCAAGCACCCTGATTTGGAGCTGTACGACTGCTATCGTGACAACGGAGAAACCGGGACAAATTTTGAGCGCCCTGGATTCCAGCGGATGATGGAGGATGTGAAAGCAGGCCGGGTGGACTGCATCATCGTGAAAGACCTGTCCCGGTTTGGGCGCGACTTCCTGGAAACCGGAAACTTTCTGGAAAAGGTACTGCCCTTCATGGGAGTGCGGTTTATCTCCGTCAACGACAACTACGACAGTATCCGGGCGGACAGCGGAGAGGCCATGACCATCGCGCTGAAAAACCTGATGAACGACATTTACGCCAAGGACATTTCTCAAAAGGTGTATTCCGCGCTGGACACCAAGAAACGCAGCGGCGAGTTTATCGGCAATTTTGCCGCCTATGGCTATGTGAAATCCCCGGAGGACCGGCATAAGCTGGCCGTTGATCCAGACGCGGCGAAGGTGGTACGGCGCATTTTTCGGATGAAAAAGGATGGAATGAGTAACGCCGCGATTGCAAGAACGCTGACCGCCGAGCAGATCCCCAATCCAAACTATCACCGTTATTTACAGGGCATCATATTCGCCAAAAGGTTTTCCGAAAATGCTCCGTGGCAAACGCAGACAGTGAAGCATATTTTGGAGAATCCGGTGTATCTGGGGCACATGGCTCAGGGCAAAAAAATCACAAAGCTGCACGCTGGGCAGAAGCAGAAAACCATGCCCTCATCAGAGTGGATCATTGTGCCCAACACCCATGAGGCGATCATTGAGCAGGAGCTGTTTGACGCGGTTCAAGCCATTTTGAAAGCCAAGCACGAGGAATACCACAGCCGTCTGGGGAAATACGCCCATTTTGACATCGAAAACATTTTTGAGGGGCTTGTGGCATGCGCGTGCTGCCAGCACAATATGACACGCTATAAGAGCGTTTACAACAAAGGCAGAACAGTGGCGTACCACTTTATCTGCCCCCGCCACGCTATGCTTCTGGATGCCGGATGCCCCAATGCGGGCGGCCTGCGGGAAAGCGATTTGGAAGCGGCCGTGTATGAGGTCCTTCGATTGCAGATGGCGATGCTCACGGATGCGGAGGCGGTCATCCAAAGGGTCAGCCGGTCCTCGGCGGCCAGAAGCCGCAGGACGGCTCTTGACAATGAGATCGTATCGGTGCAGGGACGATTGAAGAAGCTGGCCACACTCCGTCAGACGCTCTTTGAAAGCTATGTGGACGGTATTGTAACGCAGGCGGATTATCTGTTCGGGAAAAGCCGGTATGAGGATGAAGCCCGCCAGCTTGAGGGACGCCTTCGGGATTTGCAGGCTGAAAAGGACGCCTTGCCGGAGGCAAGCCCCAAACAAAATAAATGGTTTTCCGCTTTTGCCAAGTTCCGGGATGAAAAAGAGCCGACCCGTGAGATGCTACTGGCGCTGGTGGAGAAGATCTATGTGAATGAGGACAAGCAGGTACATATCGTGTTGAACTATCAGGACGAGATGAAGAAGTTGTTTCAGGAGGAGGTGTAGCACGATGCCGGAGGTCTTACAGCAGATGTTGAACTATGTGATCGCCATTTACATCCGGCTCTCCGCCGAGGACGGCGACCTGTCCGATGAAAAAAACGAAAGCAACAGCGTTGTCAATCAGCGTGCCTACATCCGCCGTTTCATTGAGCTGCGGCCTGAATTTGCCGGGGCGCAGATTCTCGAATTTTGTGACGACGGTTATTCTGGGACGAACATGGAGCGGCCAGCCGTCCGGCGGCTTCTCGAACAGGTACGCCAGAGGAAGATCAACTGCATCATCGTCAAGGATATGTCTCGGTTTGGCCGCGACTATATCGTGGTTGGAGACTATCTGGAACAGATTTTCCCTTTCCTGGACGTGCGATTTATCGCCATCAATGATTCCTACGACAGCAAGGATCACAAGTACGGTTCTGCGGGCTTGATTGATGTGTCCTTCCGAAATGTGATCTACGACCTTTACAGCAAGGACTTGTCGGAAAAAGTGAGATCGACCAAAAAGCAGCTTGCCGAAAAAGGCTACTGTGTTGCCCCCTATGCGTTCTTTGGCTATCAGAAAGCGCCTGGGAATAAGCACACTCTTTTGGTGGACGAGGATGCCGCCGCCGTGGTCCGGCGTGTGTTTGACCTCTTTACCAGCGGCCTGTCTACTACGGAAATTGCCAGAAAGTTTAATACAGAAGGGGTACTGACCCCGCTGCAAAGAAAACGGCTCCAAAAAGTAAACCGGAGGTGGAACTGTGTAGACCAGAGCAAAAACTACTGGACTTCTGCTATGGTTCGCAAGATACTGGATGATGAGCGGTACACCGGCAAAGCGATCTATGGCAAGACCACCCGGAAAAAGGTAGGCTCCAGCCGGGTCAAGGCTGTCACAGAAGATCAGTGGACGGTTGTGGATGGAGCGTTCCCGGCAATCATAACGCAGGAGATTTTCAATACGGCCAAGAGCCTGAACCGCAACTCCCATCCCGGCTCTGCCGGGGAAAGCACACGGGTTTTCTATCGGAAGATCCGGTGCGGCCACTGTGGGCTTGCGATGGAGCGGCTGCAATCTGCCCACCCCTGCTATGTGTGCCGGACCGACAGGTATAAGCCGGATATAGGCTGCCCACAGGACAGGATAGATGAAAAGGAGTTGGAACAGACGGTTTTGGCAGCTATCCGCATGATGGCCCAGCTTGTCCGAGGGGCGGTTCAGGCGAAGCAGCGCCAGTCCGCAAAAGATACCCGTTACAACCAACGCCTTGACCGGCAGATCAAAGCACACCAGAACTCAATCCAAATGCGCCAGCAGGAAAAGATGGCGGCTTTTGAGGATATGGTGTCCGGCAAAGTCAGCGCGGAGGACTACCAGCATAAGCGAGGACAGTGCGAAAAACATATCCAGCGGCTTGAAACCAAAATCAAAGAGCTGGGGGATGCCAAACGGCGGGCAAAGGAAGAAGAACTCTCCACCTACAACATCATTCCCTATACCAATGTCAGGACATTGACACGGGAGCTGGTGGATTTGCTGATCCAAAACATCTACATTTACAGTTCTACTTCTATCGAGATCGTTTGGAAATGCGGGGACGAATATCAACGGCTACTTGCCGATACCACAAAAAAGGAGGCTGCGGAGCGTGAACAGGGATAAGAAACGATATTGGCTCTATGGGCGCGTTGCCTCACCTGATACATGGGCTTTGGAAAATCAGATGAACTATCTTCGCAGCTTTGCAGAAAAGCATCAGCTCAATGTTGTGGGAGAATCCCAGGACGAGGCCAGCGGCCTGACCTTTGACCGGCCTGGGCTGAATGATTTTCTTGAAGCTGTTCGGCAAGGACGGGCCGACGCTCTGTTGATAAAAGACTTTGCCCGTCTGGGCAGGGATAGTGGTTGGGTGATGGAACTGATTGCTGATTTGAACTCCGCTGGTATTGGCGTGTTCTCCGTCACAGATTTAATGTGCCGTGGATTATGATTCCTGATTTGACACAGACCGATAAAAAGTGATGAAAAATTCTTTAATTTCTTTGGTTTTCTCTTGACATCAGGAGACGACGGAATCTCCGGTACGACCTTCGAGCGTCCGAGTTTTCAGCGGATGCAGCGCATGGCGGAAGCTGGCGAGATCTCAACAATCATTGTCAAAGACCTCAGTCGCTTCGGCAGAAACTATCTTGAAGTGGGCAAATATCTTGAAATCCAATACCCCACGCTTGGCATCCGTTTCATCGCCATTCAGGAGAATGTGGATACCTGCAGCAACACCGGAACAGAGCTGATGCCCTTTTCCAACATCTTCAACGAGTGGTACGCTGCCCAGACCTCCAAGAAGATACGGGCGGTGTGGCAGTCCAAGGCAGCAAAGGGCGAGCGTATTTCTTCCTCTGTGCCCTATGGCTACAAGAAGTCCGAAGCTAACCCAAAACAATGGGTCATAGACGATCCAGCCGCCGAGGTGGTACGAAAAATCTTCGACTTGTGCCTTGCCGGAAGAGGACCGCTGCAAATCGCCAAGCAGTTGGAAAAGGAGCAGATTTTAGTTCCTACAGCTTACTATCACTCTATGGGGAGAAAGGTCAGCAACCCTCTTCCCGCCGAACCGTACCAATGGTCAAGCAGTACCGTGGAGAACATCTTAGCCAATCGTCAGTATACCGGCTGTACGGTGAACTTTCAGACAACCACAGTCAGCTACAAGGTACACAAGACGGTCTATAAACCGGAGGAAGAGTGGCAAATCATTCCCGATACACAGGAAGCTATCATCTCCGAAGTGCTGTGGGAGCGGGTACAGGAGCTGCGTCAGAATAAACGCAGACCTACAGCCACAGGCAGAAAGAGCCTGTTTTCCGGCTTGGTATTCTGTCCGGACTGCGGAGCGAAGCTCCACTTCTGCGCCGCTAAAAGTCTGAAACGGAATCAGGAGTTCTGGAGATGCTCTAACTACAAGGACGGACGGGGAAAGTGCAAAATCCACTATATCAGGGATGTGGTACTGGAGAAAATCGTGCTGGAAGCTGTCAGTGACCTGTCTGATTTCATCCGCTGCTATGAGCCAGTATTCCTCTACCTGATGGCACAGAAGCAGAGTGTGGGCAGACAGGCGGATCTGCAAACGCTCCGAACTACTGTCGAGAATGGAGAGCGCCGCATCCAGCAGATAGACAGAGCAATCCAAGGACTGTACGAAGCGAACATGGATGGAAAAATCACCGATGAGCGGTTTATGAAAATGACCGAGAGCTATGAAGCTGAGCAGAAGCAGTTAACGGTACAGCTATCTGAAGCAAAAGAAAAGTTCCGTACTGCCGAGCAGAACAAGGTAGACCTCCGTTTGCTGCTGAAAACCCTTCGGAAATTCTCTGAGGTCAGGACGCTAACCCCTGAGCTGGTAAACACCTTGATCCGCCGCATCGAAATCCACAACAACGACAAGTACGACGGGCACTGCCATGTGAAGGTGGATATCTACTTCACCGGCGTGGGAATGATTGATGTTCCCACGGAGCAGGAGATACAGAAACTCATGGACGAACTTCAACCCAAAGAAGCCACCAGAATCCCGGCATAAAAAGGAATACGGAGCAACTCATAGCGAGTCGCTCCGTACCCTACATAAAATACTTCCTTATAAGTCCGGCCCTTTGGCGGGGCGTTTTTTATTTCCCGGTATACTGCATGGCGATGCGGTTTTCCGGCTTTTCGTCGAAGGTGTAGAGACACAGAAGGAACAGCCACTCCAGCGGTTTCATCAGCAGATAGGTGATGTCGGCTCGCAGAGGTGTGGTGATCTTCTGGGAGAGGGGATAGCCGTGGTTGTCGTAAAAGCCCCGCACTGCCTTGTGGAGCCGGGGAGCGCGCTCCATGAGCAGCTGCTCAAAGGCGTTGGCCACGCACAGCTGGCGGTTGACCATGATACGCTGCCCGTGGCGGATGCCCTGCCGGGTGGGCTTGACCAACCGGGGATGTCCGCCCACTGCTACGGTGCATAGATAGTGACCGTGGTACTCTATGGGCGGCGGGGAGATATTCTGGGACAAGGCCCAGTCGCTGGTCTCGGTAAAGGCCCGGACGGCGGCGTCAGGGGCCTGGCCAAAGAGCGCGAGAACGCCCAGCAGGATCGCCAGCAGAGGAAGGGCGAGCAGAAATCCGGCGCCCATCCACCCTAAGCTATGGGTGAGAAGCTGTTGACAGGCATCCAGAAAGGGTGCGCCTTTGGGAGGTGCGGCCCGGAACCGCTCGGTCTGGGCCGTAATGACGCGGCGGAGGAGCCGGGCGGAGCAGAGAAGGTAATTGATGGGAAAGAGGAGCATGTAAACGACGTCAGGGGGCATAAAGACGCCCTCCAGCCAATGGGGGGAAAGCTGGACAATATAGACGACGGTAAGGACGGCGCCGGCTTCCAGGCCGGAGATACACAGCGCCGTGGGCAGAGGAGGCAGAGGCTTTTTGGGGAACCGGAGCAGATAGTAGGACAGCCAGGCCCAGGCCGCCAGAGCCAGAAGGGTGGGCAGGTGCCGGGAGGCCAGAGGCGTGTGAAAGTAGGGCTCTATATTTGTCCAGAGGGGTACATCCCATTCCGGGGCAGACCAGACTGCCGATAAAAACCACATGTAGGCAGGGCCCAACACGAACGTGAGACCGTCCACGACCTGAGAACGAAAGGGAGACTTCGCAAAAAGGTTATAGATATTGCAGACAGTGAGGATGAGGGGCACCACCAAAAGGGCAAAGAGCAGGAGAAGGCCCAGGATAAAGTAGAATATTTGTATCAAGTCTTCCATAGTAAGCCCTCCCCTGGAAGGTATGATACACCTTTTTCCTCCTCAAGTCAAAAACCTTGACAAAATGGGCGGCGGGCCGCTATGATAGAAGCGTTCCACAGCGCATGGGGATAAAAACACGGCCCGGTCGGGTAGTCCGGGCGCGGCGAAAGCTGTCAGTAACCTGCCTCCTTGGTTGTCCCTTCCCCGGGAAAGCGCAAAAAAGGAGGATGCTCTATGGAATGCGACGTCTGTACATTCACGGTCTACTTTGACGACCCCTTCTGGGTAGGACTGTATGAGCGCTGGGAGGGTGCGGACTACTCCGTCTGCAAACTCACCTTCGGCGCCGAGCCGCGGGATTGCGAGGTCTATCAGCTTTTGCTCGCCCGTTGGCGGGAGTTGGCGTTTTCGCCCGCTCTGCCGGGCGGGAGGTCGAGGCTTTCCCGCCCAAACCCCAAGCGGGCCAGACGGGAGGCGGCCCGGCAGCTGACCAGGGCTCCGGTGGGCACCAAGGCCCAGGAGGCGTTGAAGCTTCAGCACCAGGAGGGAAAGACGATCCGCAGGGAAAAGTCCCGGTCAGAACGGGAGGCGGAGGAGGAACGGCAGTTCCAACTGCGCCAGGAGAAGAAACGGAAAAAGCATCGAGGGCATTGAAAAGAGGCTCCTTCCTGATGGAAGGCGCCTCTTTTCCCTCAGAGCACATTTTGAAGGGTCAGCCGTTCCGCCTCGGAGAGAAGCTCCAGTCCCGCGATGAGCCGGGCGTTAGCGGCGGAGTATTCTCCAGACTCCTGACAGTGGAGAAACTCCCATACCTCCCGGAAGTCGGTGTAGATATTGTCGGTCACATCGTGGCGAAGCGTGATGTGGAGATAGCACTCCCGCTGTGCCCACTTGTCCTGGGCGGTTTGGGTGAGGGCTGCCGCCTTGTCCCAATCTCCGCTCTCTGCCTCTGTCTCCGCCGCCTCCAGCAGAGAGGACAGATCCTGGGTGAAATGACTCAGGTAAACGCTGTGATACAGTGTGGCGCATAGGACAGCCAGCAGAATGGCCAGTGCGATCCAGATCCGCTTCATCCTTTTTCCTCCTTGCGGGAAAAATAGACCCGCCCGCCTTCGTCTGCCGTCAGCAGGTAGACCTCCTCCGCTTTTTTGACGCCCTGGCAGTGGAGCTGCTTTTCCAGCCAGTTCAGGTCATAGCCTCTGGTCTTCAGGTTGTGCTCCAAAATACGTCCGTCATTGATGATGATAAGGGGCAGCCCGCCGTCCTCCGGGGAGAGGGCCATATCCTTGGCGGTGGGGGGCTTTTCCCCGGCGTAAGGGAGTATAGAGAGCTGGCCGTTGGTCTCCAAAATGGCGTACTTCACCGTGGAGATGTCGGTGATCCCTTTCATCCGCAGCTCTTCCATCAGCTCGTCTACCGTGAACCGGTTTTTGGCCATCTCCCGCTGGTGGAGCTTGCCGTTTTCCACGATGATGGAGGGCCGCCCGCACAGCAGGGCCCGGAAACGGATACTCTTCATGGACAGCATGGAGATGAGCATGGTCATGGAAAGCAGCGTGAGGATGGGGATGACGCCGGAAATGAGAGGGATCCCGAAGTCCTGCATGGGTACGGCGGCCAGATCGGCAATGAGGAGGGCGAGCACCAGTTCGGAGGGCTCCAGCTCGCCCACCTGGTGCTTGCCCATGAGCCGGATGCCCGCGATAATGAGCAGGTATAAGATGATAGTTCGGAAAAAGGCAATGACCATGCGGAAGCCTCCTCGCAGATATTCTCCTGTCCAGTATGGCCGTTTTTGGGGGCAATATGAGGGAAAAGTCCGGGGAAATTTCGTATTGCCATATGCCCACATTTGAGATAAAATAATACGGATCATAAAATGGACAGAAAAGGCAGGAGGCGGCTATGAGAGAGACCCTGTTGACATTATAAAGATTTAAGGAGGAAGGGAACCATGAGGAGAAGACTGCTGCCCTTTGATATTTGGCTCTGCCTGGCCCTGGCTTTTTTAGTATCTATGGGCACAGGAAAGGTGGCCGGGATCTTAGCGGAGAAGAACTATGCCGCCCAGGTGGAGGCACACAAGCCGGTGGACGGTGAGATCGGCGGTGCGGCGGGGGAGGAGGTCTTTCAGGCACAGAGCGTGCAAGACCTTCTGAGTCACGATACCTTTACCGTGATCTCTCCCGGTATTGAGTACCGCAACCGAGGCGCGGGCTATTACGGCGGGAAATATTTTCAGGCGCTGACCCTTCCCTCCGGGGAACTGGTGGCCGCCTGGATCAATGAGGAGAGCGTCCAGATGCTGGGCGGGGACGATTACTATACCACAGACAAGCGCCTGCCCCTTGGCCGGGTGGTCTATGAGGATCTGACCAGCAGTGAGACCTTCCTGGATCAGATCCAGCACAGCGAGCCCTTGAGCCGTACGGATTTTTACGTGGACATGGTGGGGGATACGGCGGTGCTCAACGAGGAACAAGCCACGGAGACGCCCGTACTTATGGTTCAGCTGGCCACCATAGTGGTCGTAATGCCTCTGCTCCACATGCTGGGCTCCAAACTGGGCATTTTCCCCGCCTATTTTGTCCGGAAAAAGAATAAAAAGTCCGATTGGGACTAATTTTATGAAAGAAGGAAAAGACATGGAAACCGTAGAAAAGATGCAAAAGATCAACCCCCTCTATTTGCTTTTGAACATTTTTGGCCCATTTGTGGTCATGGTGTTGGCCGTCGTGCTGGGGGTCATGCTGCCGGAGCAGGTGGGGCTTATCCTCAGTATCCTGGGCTTTGGCCTGGCAGTGGCCTGGTGGGGGTTCCTGGGGCGGAAATTTTATGATAAGACCAAGGGGCGCACTCTCGCGGGCCTGGAAGAGACCGGCTTTGTGCCCAACCACACCTTTAACGCCGATGGCTGCACCGTGGTGGTGGATCTGGTTCACGCCCAGGTGGCCCTTCTGTTTCGCTGGAATCCCACCAAGGCATATGTCCGGCCCGCCAGCGCGCTGAGCAACGTCTGTGTGGACGACGGCCGGGGCGGCGCGGGTTTCCTGGAGGGGAGCAGCCGGGTGAGTTTTCTCTTTACCGTGGACGGTATGAAGATCCGGGTGAATACCTTTACCTCCAATAAGCGCTGGCGGATGGACAGCGACTACATTCTCACCGGCATCTCGAAAGCCGACCTGATGGCGGAGACCCTGGTGACCGCGGGAGCCCAGGCGGCGAAGTAAGATGGCACTGTTTCGAAAGCTGCGGGAGAAGTTCCACGACGACTGGTGCAGTGAATGTACCACTGAGATGGAGATCATCCGAAAGCAGCTCTATGCCATGCCGGAGCAGCGGGTGGGCCACTTTGTACCTCACAGAGAGCCGGAATATTATATCAAGCACCTCATCCCTGTGGAGCGCAAGGCGGAGATCCCAACGGGCATGTATGCCTGCGGCATCATCGCTTACCGGTGTCCCCAGTGCGGCCACCGGGCGGTAAAGCTGTCTGCCTTTTTGCCTGTCCGGGACGAGGAGAAGGTAGAGCAGAACCTCTACTTTGAACATGGAGAGCTGGACGCGTTCCTGTGGTCGGCCGATCAGGCGGGGAGATCGCCTGTGGGAGGCGCCCCTGAGGAGTTGGGGGAAAAACGGGTCATCCAGCCCACATACTACGATTGAGAAGGAAAGATAAGGGAGGCCATGGGTATGGCGCGTCAAACAGTTATCGTATTAGACTTCGGCGGTCAGTATAATCAGCTCATTGCCCGCCGGGTGCGGGAATGTGGGGTCTATTGTGAAGTCAAGCCCTGCACTGTGTCCCTTGAGGAGCTCCGGGCCATGGAGCCCATCGGCATCATTTTCACAGGCGGGCCTGGAAGTGTATACGATCCCAAGGCGCCTCAGGCCGACCCCGGTCTGTTTCAAATGGGAGTGCCCATTCTGGGCATCTGCTATGGCTGCCAGCTCATCGCCCACAATCTGGGCGGCCGGGTCACTGCCGCCCAAGCGGACACCGCTCGGGAGTACGGCAAAACCGAGACCGTTTTCAACACCTCCTGCAAACTGTTCAAAGGTTTGCCGGAGAAGGGCGTCACCTGGATGAGCCACGGGGACTATATGGAGCGGGTACCGGAGGGATTTTCCCTCATGGCACATTCCGAGGCCTGCCCCAATGTGGCCATCTGCGATGAGACCCGGGGCTTTTATGGCGTCCAGTTCCATCCGGAGGTCAACCATACCGAAAACGGAACCGCCATGATCCGAAACTTCCTCTACGAGGTCTGCGGCGCCAAGGGAGATTGGACCATGGGGGACTATAAGCAGACCGCCATCCGCCTGGTGCGGGAGAAGGTGGGGCAGGGCAAGGTTCTCCTGGCCCTCTCCGGCGGAGTGGACTCCTCGGTGGCCGCCGCATTGGTGGCGGAGGCTGTGGGCAGTCAGCTCACCTGCGTATTTGTGGATCACGGCCTGATGCGCCTCCATGAGGGAGATGAGGTGGAGCAGGCGTTTTCCAAGTGGGACATCAATTTCGTGCGCGTCAATGCAGAAGAGACGTTTCTGGGAAAACTGGCCGGAGTTACCGAGCCGGAACAGAAGCGAAAGATCATCGGGGAGGAGTTCATCCGGGCCTTTGAGGCGCAGGCCAAGAAGATCGGCAGGGTGGACTATCTGGTACAGGGCACCATCTATCCCGATGTGATCGAGTCTGGCCTGGGGGACGCCGCCGTCATCAAATCCCACCACAATGTGGGCGGACTGCCTGACTATGTGGACTTTAAGGAGATCATCGAGCCTTTGCGGATGCTCTTTAAGGACGAGGTGCGCCAGCTGGGCCGGGAGCTGGGCTTGCCGGAGTATCTGGTATCCCGTCAGCCGTTTCCGGGGCCCGGCCTTGCCATTCGCATCATTGGCGAGGTCACCAAGGAGAAGGCGGATATTCTCCGTCAGGCCGACTTCATCTTCCGGGATGAGGTGGCAAAGGCGGGGCTTGAGGGGACGATGAGCCAGTATTTCGCCGTGCTGACCAACCTGCGCTCGGTAGGCGTTATGGGAGATGGGCGCAGCTACGACCAGGCCATCGCCCTGCGCAGTGTGACCACCAGCGATTTCATGACGGCGGACTGGACGCGGATCCCCTACGAGGTGCTGGACCGGGTCAGCGTCCGCATCGTCAATGAGGTGCCCCACATTAACCGGGTCTTGTACGATATCACGTCCAAGCCCCCGGCCACGGTGGAGTGGGAGTGAGTTTTTGAAACTCCGAACCCGTTGCGGCACAACGATTTTGCGGTTTTATATCTCTCTTTTGATAACGATTTGATAACGCTCCCCATAGGCCGTATCATTCTGTATCCCCAGTGGATTGCGGGTAAAGAATGTTCTTTTGCGGCTTATAAGTGAGGACAACCATATTAGAAAGCCCTTACCGATGGCAACGTCGGTAAGGGCTTTTGCTGTCTATTCATCAGTATCGGGGCTATCTTTGAGTGCATCCACCAGGAAATCACTCAATTCCTGTGAGGGAACTTTTGCCCACCGCAGGGTGGTGTCGTACTTGGGGTAGTTGTACCGCCAGCGGTCATAGTCCTCCCTGGTGATCTCCCCGGCCTCCAGCTTCTTGGCCTGCTCCGCCCAGGCGGACAGCATATCAAGCATATTGGCATAGGTCTTGCCTTTGGATTTGTCCAGACGCAGACAAACCTCGCCGTCAATCTCCCCAATAGTCAGCCCCCGAATATCCTCCAAAGCAAAGAGGGTGTGCATCAGGCCGATGTCGGTATCTATGTCAGGGACGGTCAGGGCATCAGGGGAAATATCAAAGAAGTCAGCCAGGGTCTTTGTCAGGTCGGCCTTGGGGGTGCGGCTCCCGGTTTCATACTGTGCCATACGCACATCGGCGGAGCGTTCCGGGAAACCCACCACCATGCCAAGATACTTCTGTGTGATGCCCTTCATGTTGCGGAAGAAACGAATACGTTCACCAATCGCCATAACTGCCAACTCCAATCTATGTAATGGGGACACTTGAAGTATAACAGATATGTTTAGACCAGTCAAGAGAAAAATAAATAAATTTGTTTATATTTTCTCGTTGGAAGGTCTTGACATAACGGAATAGAGTTAGTATAATAGGACTACGTTAAGCAAATAGCGTTAAATCAAAAGAAAGGAGGAATCCATATGGAGAACAGATTCATCCGGGCGGAAGAAGTTGCGGACGAGCTGGGTGTATCGAAGCCCTACGCCTATAAACTCATCCGGCAGCTCAACGAAGAATTGAAGGACAAGGGCTTCATCACCATCGCAGGGCGGGTCAACCGCCAGTATTTCAACGAACGGCTCTACGGGGCCAGAAAGGAAGGGAACTAAATGCCAGTCTTTAAGGACGAAGCAAGAGGAACATGGTACGTCATGGTGCGGTATCAGGACTGGACGGGGGAGCGCAAACAGAAGTGCAAGCGTGGCTTTGCCACCAAACGGGAGGCCCAGGAGTGGGAGCGCAGTTTCCAGATGCAGACCTCCGGCGACCTGGATATGACCTTTGAAGCCTTTACCGAGCTTTACACCAAGGATATGAAACCCCGGCTCAAGGAGAACACCTGGCTGACCAAGGAGAACATCATCCAGAAGAAAATTCTGCCCTACTTTGGCAAGCGGAAGATTAGCGAGATCACCACCAAGGACGTGATCGCATGGCAGAACGAGTTGCTGGCCTACCGGGACGAGAAGCGCAAGCCCTACTCGGCTACCTACCTCAAAACCCTGCACAACCAGCTTAGCGCCATCTTCAATCACGCTGTCCGCTTCTATGAGCTGCGCTCCAATCCCGCCGCCAAGGCTGGGAACATGGGGTCAGAGGAACGGAAGGAAATGCTGTTCTGGACGAAAGCGGAGTACCAGAAGTTTGCAGATGCCATGATGGACAAGCCCGTTTCCTACTACGCCTTTGAAATGCTCTACTGGTGTGGTATTCGGGAGGGGGAACTGCTGGCCCTGACCCCGGCAGACTTTGACTTTGAGGCCGGGACGGTGAAAATCAGCAAGTCCTATCAGCGGCTCCACGGCAAGGACGTCATTACCACGCCAAAGACGAAGAAAAGCAACCGCACCATTAAAATGCCCAACTTCCTCTGTGACGAGATGAAGGATTACCTGGGGATGCTCTACGGTATCAAGAAGAAGGAGCGCATTTTCACCATCACGAAAAGCTATCTCCACCATGAGATGGACAGAGGGGCGAAGTCGGCAGGGGTCAAGCGTATCAGAATCCACGACCTCCGGCATTCGCACATCTCACTTCTGATTGACATGGGCTTCTCCGCTGTGGCGATTGCTGACCGTGTGGGGCATGAGAGTATCGAGATCACCTATCGCTATGCCCACCTGTTTCCGTCCAAACAGACGGAAATGGCAGACAAATTGGACTTTGAAAGGATGGGAGCGTAATGTCAGCTAAGAATTTGGACACTCACAACCGCTGGAGGAACAAGACCGTGGCCTTCCGGGTATCCCCGGAGGAAAACAAGCAGATTGACGCCGCTGTGCGGCTCTCTGGCCTGACGAAGCAGGACTACATCACCCGGCGGCTCTTAGACCGGGCCGTGGTGGTGCAGGGCAATCCCAGGGTCTACAAGGCCCTGCGTGACCAACTCGCCGCCGTCCTGGGGGAACTGCGGCGCATTGAGGCCGGGGGCGACGTGGGGGATGAACTTCTCGCCACCATTGACCTTATCTCAGTGACGCTGGGCGGCATGAAGGAGGATTGATAGATTGATGGATTCCAGAGAAACGAAAAGGACTGTCCCGGTTCCGTCTGTTGGCGCAGACGGGGAACAGCCCAATTCTCAAACAACTACCCAAAGTATAGCAGAGGAAACGGCTGAAAACAACCCCCAAGAGAAAGATTTAGAGGAAATGCTCCGGGATATGCGGCGCATGAACGACCCAGCCTACCTCCACACAGTTTCCATGAACGACCTTTACCAGAACATCTACCAGAGCAGACCGCCCGTAATAGACGGTCTGCTCTACCCTGGGACGTACCTCTTTGCGGGAGCGCCCAAGGTGGGCAAGTCGTTCCTGATGGCCCAGCTTGCCTACCATGTCAGCATGGGCCTCCCCCTGTGGGGCTACCCTGTCCACAAGGGGACTGTCCTCTATCTGGCGTTGGAGGACGACCACCGCCGCTTGCAGGGGCGGCTATACCGAATGTTCGGCACAGAGGGCACCGACAATCTGCTCTTTGCGGTCTACGCCAAACAGCTTGGCGTTGGCCTGGAGGAACAGCTAAAGAAGTTCGTCCGGGAACACCCGAACACCAAGCTGATTATCATTGACACCCTCCAGAAAATCCGGGAGGCTGGTGGGGATAAGTACAGCTACGCCAACGATTACGAGGTGGTGGGTAAGCTGAAACGCCTTGCCGATGATTGCGGCGTCTGCCTCCTGCTGGTACACCACACTCGAAAGCAACAGGCAGATGACAAATTCGATATGATCTCCGGCACCAACGGTCTGCTGGGAGCGGCGGACGGGGCCTTTCTTCTTCAAAAGGAGAAGCGGACAGACGGCAGCGCCGTTCTGGACGTGGCCGGGCGTGACCAGCAAGACCAGCGATTCTATCTTACCAGGGACAAGGAACGGCTGATATGGACGCTGGAGCGTACGGAAACGGAGGCATGGACAGAGCCGCCCGACCCGGTGCTGGAGGCCATAGCCGCCCTTGTGACGGCGGAGAAGCCGACCTGGGGTGGTACGGCCACCGAGCTGGTAGCGGCGCTCCAGACCGACATGAAGCCCAACGCCCTGGCGATGCGGCTAAACGTCCGGGCCGGGAAGCTGCTGATAGACTACCACATCCGCTATGAGAACAGCAGGAGCCACGCCGGGAGAAGTATCAGCCTGACGCTGGAACCGTCCCAGGCGTGACGACCGTGACGGCTGTGACGGCTTTTTTGAGAGTGGCGGCGGTGTCTGAAACATCGTCACGGTCGTCACGGCTGTCACGGGGAGCAGCAAAGTTTAGGCGGGGTGCAGGGTGCCCTTTTCAAAGGGCGGCCCTGCTGGGGGAGGCAACCGCAGTTGCCGGGGGCAAAGCCCCCACACCCCCTCGGAGAGCCCACGACACTTTGCAGACCGAAGGGATGAAAGTGTCATAGTGGGTTATTACACTTCCTGCAGGAAGTGCCTCCCCCGAACCCCCGTCCTCTTTCAACAACCCAACATCTGAAACAGGAGGATTTTTGCCTATGGCGAGAGGCGACGGTATTGACCGTACCAACGCAAGAAATATGAGGCTGACCGAAACCAAGATCGGTAACACCCAGCAGCACAACGAGCGTGAGAAGGATTCCTATGTCAATCAGGACATTGTACTGGAGCGGACGCCGCTCAATGTCCATTTCAAAACCCCGTCTGCCGGGTATCGGGAGATGTTTGCTCAAATGGAGGCCGACGGCGTGATCTCCACCCGTGGCATCAAGGAGGATGCCTTTCGATACGGTGAGTTGGTCTTTGATGTAAACTCCGCTTACTTCTACAATCACGGCGGGTATGACTTCGCAAAACAATTTTACACCGAAGCCTATAAAGCCGCAATCAAAATCGTGGGCGGAGAGCAGTATATTTTGTCGGCGGTCATGCACGCTGACGAGCGCAACCGGGCCATGTCCGAGGCGCTGGGGGAGGACGTGTACCACTACCACCTCCATGTGGTTTATATCCCGGTAGTGGAGAAGGAGATACGCTGGACAAAGCGGTGCAAGGACAAGTCCCTGGTGGGCAAGGTCAAGGAAACGATCATGCAGGTGAGCATGAGCAAGAAGTGGGCGTCCAAGCCCATTCTGGACGAAACTACCGGGGAGCCGTTACGCACAGCTAAGGGCAAACCCGTTCTACGAAAGTCGTACAGTGTCCTGCAAGATGATTTCTTTGAGCATATGCGCTCCGCTGGCTATGACGATGTAGAGCGTGGGGAACGTGGTAGTTCCGAAGAACATTTGACTGTTACGCAGTTCAAGACGGAGCGTGAGCAGGAACGGCTTGCACAGCTTCAAGAGGTGTCGGCGCTGGCCCAGGTTGAGGCCGACAAAAAGAATAAGGAGGCAGCATCAGCTGAGAAGAAAGCGGCCCAGGCCAGGGCTAAGCTGGACGATGTAGCGCCCTTGCTCAAGGGCATGGAGAAACTGGCGGCGGACTTCTCCGACGACCCGGAGCGGACGCTGCCGGAGGCGGGGCCGCTGGAATCGGCCAAGTCCTACCGGGAGAAAAAGGCCAAGCCCCTTTGGGAGAAGATCGTCAAGGTGCTGCGCTCCGTCTACCGGGCCTACTTCGACCTCAAGAGCAAGTTTGAGCGGTTGCAGAGCGCCTATGATCGTGAGGTCAGTAAGAACGGCTCCCTGTCAGCCAGGATTTATGAGGTTTGTGCCGAGAGGGACGGCTTGAAAGGGCAAGTCAGGGACTATGAGCGGGTCAGACGGGCCATTGGCCCGGAACAGGCGGACAGGATACTGGAGGCAGCTTACCAGCAGGAACAGGTCGAAAAGGAGCAGAAATGGGGTGCAAGGTCAAAAATAAGGGTAGGCGCACGATAATCACAAAAAATGGAGGTAATTTCATGGAAAAGTACATCTTTGACGAGGGCAACGGTCTGTGGTATGAGTTGCAGAGGGACTAACAATATTCGGGCGTGTGCGGCGGAAATCGTGGACACAGAAATTATTTGCGCATGAGGCCCCAAATCGGAGGGTGTCCCGGTGAATGCCCTCCTGATTTATTTGGGACAGCGGGTAAAAACTTCTTGCATTTTAGAGTGTGCTATGCTATACTGCTGTCATCCTGATTTGAGGAGTCTATTCAACATGCGGCAAGGTATTCTTAAATAAAATTTGATAATGGGCACAAAAATAATTGCCCCTTGCAGGGGCTTGGTTTTTGTACCCAATTTAAGAATGCTTTTGCCTTTTTATCAAATATCGTGACGGATAACGGCTCATGTTAGCTGAATGCGTTTCTATGTATCCGAAGTCATGATCCCCAGCGGTAAAAGTATTTGCCGCTGGGGATTTTTGCGCCCTTTTGGGCCTTGTATGGAGGATAGACATGAACATTATCAATATCGGGATTCTTGCCCATGTAGATGCGGGCAAGACGACACTGACAGAAAGCCTGCTGTATGCCAGCGGAACCATTTCAGAGCCGGGGAGCGTCGAAAAAGGGACAACGAGAACGGACACTATGTTTTTGGAGCGGCAGCGTGGAATTACCATTCAAACGGCAGTCACTTCTTTCCAGTGGCACAGTTGTAAAGTCAATATTGTGGATACTCCCGGCCACATGGATTTCTTGGCAGAGGTATACCGCTCTCTGGCTGTTTTGGACGGGGCCATCTTGGTGCTCTCCGCTAAAGATGGCGTGCAGGCCCAGACCCGTGTTCTGTTCCATGCCCTACGGAAATTGAACATCCCCACCATTATCTTTATCAACAAGATCGACCAGGTTGGCATTGATTTGGAGAGCGTATATCAGTCTGTTCGGGATAAGCTCTCCGCTGATATTATCATCAAGCAGACAGTGTCGCTGTCCTCGAAAATAACTCTGACAGAAAACACTAGTGCAGAGGTGTGGGATTCGGTCATCGAAAATAACGATGAGTTATTGGCAAAGTATATCGCAGGAGAATCAATCAGTCAGAAAGAACTTGCGCAAGAAGAACAGCGGCGAGTTCAAGACGCCTCCCTGCTCCCGGTCTATCATGGTAGCGCCAAAAACGGCCTTGGCATTCAACAGTTGATGGATGCGGTGATAGGGCTGTTCCAATCGACCAAGGAACAGGGGAGCGCCGCCCTGTGCGGTAGAGTTTTTAAGGTGGAGTATACAGATTGCGGCCAGAGGCTTGTCTATCTGCGGCTATACAGCGGAACGCTGCGTCTGCGGGATACGGTGGCCCTAGCCGGGAGAGAAAAGCTGAAAATCACAGAGATGCGTATTCCATCCAAAGGGGAGATTGTTCGGACAGATACCGCCCATAAGGGCGAAATTGTCATCCTTCCCAGCGACAGCTTGAGATTAAACGATATATTGGGGGACAAAACCCAACTTCCTCGTGAAATGTGGAGTGATGTTCCCTTCCCTATGCTGCGGACGACGATTACGCCAAAAACGGCAGAGCAAAGAGACCGGTTGCTGGACGCTCTTACGCAAATTGCGGATACTGACCCGCTTTTGCACTACGAGGTGGATTCCACCACCCATGAGATCATTCTTTCTTTTTTGGGTCGGATGCAGTTGGAGGTTGTTTCCGCTTTGCTGACGGAAAAATACAAGATTGAAACAGCAGTGAAGGAACCCACCGTCATTTATTTAGAGCGGCCGCTCAAAGTGGCCAGTCACACCATCCATATCGAGGTGCCGCCTAACCCGTTTTGGGCATCTATCGGACTGTCTGTTACACCGCTCCCGCTTGGCTCCGGTGTAAAATACGAGAGCCGGGTTTCCCTGGGATACCTGAACCAGAGTTTTCAAAACGCTGTCATGGATGGTATCCGTTACGGTTTGGGGCAAGGCTTGTGTGGCTGGAACGTAACGGACTGTAAGATTTGCTTTGAATACGGACTTTACTATAGCCCGGTCAGTACGCCGGCGGACTTCCGCTCATTGGCCCCGATTGTATTGGAACAGGCATTGAAGAAATCTGGGACGCAGTTGCTGGAACCTTATCTCTCCTTCACCCTCTATGCGCCCCAGGAATACCTTTCCAGGGCTTATCATGATGCGCCGAAATACTGTGCCACCATCGAAACGGCCCAGATAAAAAAGGATGAAGTTGTCTTTACTGGCGAGATTCCCGCCCGTTGCATACAGGCATACCGTACTGATTTGGCCTTTTACACCAACGGGCGGAGTGTGTGCCTGACGGAACTGAAAGGGTATCAGGCCACTGTCGGCGAGCCAATCATCCAGCCCCGTCGTCCAAACAGCCGTTTGGATAAGGTGCGCCATATGTTCAGTAAGATTCCTTGATACGCCACAGCAAGGATGGTTATTGCATTTCCCTGCCTTTCGTGGTAAAATGTAGTTGTAAACCACCAGAGAAAACAACAACCCTGCTACCCCCCGTTATCACCACCGATAACAATTTGATAACAGCCCATCGTATAGGGCTGGATAATATGGACACATCAAATAATCAAAAAAATGAGGTATCAAATTTATGAAGCAAAATCCGTTAAATATGATGCCCAACAACGAGTGGGAGTGATTTCGGAGGACGGGGAAGCCTCGATATAGCAGGATTTTTCAAGACTTGCCCCCTTCTGTGGCAACGATTTGGCAACATTGGCTCTAATGAAAATGACAACTCGGGCTTTGAAGGGGCGATCTTAAAAATGAGGAGAGAATTTCGTATTCATTTTGACGATCGACAATTTGAGGAACTTCGCCGTCGAATTAGTTATACAAGACTGCCAAAATTGATGGAAAAAGAAGACTGGACGCTGGGAACAGACGATCAATATCTCTTTTCTCTGCTTTCTGACTTTGACCTTGTAGTGCCGTCACCCCCTGGTTTTGCATTTTCCACATTGCCGGCAAAAGGTTTCTTTAATAACGCAGAAGTTGCTGAATTGTGGCATAGGCTCATGACGGAAGTGTTGGGCTATCAAGAATATGTGGCATCCGGCGGCGACATGGGCCGGGGCGTGACCTGCTATCTCGCCGCGCGCTATCCGGACGAGGTCAGGGGCATCCACCTCACTGATGTAGGATTTGCGGGAGATCTTGTGGATGCACCAGATGAAACGCTCACGCCAACAGAACGGGATTCGTGGTACAACTACTACTGCAATTTGAAAACCAATAGTTTTCAAATTGCATAAATCAGTGGAGTGTCCAGACCATGTACCTTGCCAGATGATACAAAGATGGAACTTGCTACGAAAAAATCTTGACAACATCTCCAAAAACTCGTATACTCGGTATATCAGTTGAGGACGAAGGCGTTCCGACCCCATGGGCGGAGCGCCTTCTTCTGTATCACCCGGTATGAGAGTAGAATCCATTATCTTCAATATGGAAAGGGGAGCCTGACAATGGCTTATACCAAGGAAGACATCATCCGTATGGTGAAAGAGGAGGACATCGAGTTCATCCGCATGCAGTTCACCGACATTTTCGGTCAGCTTAAGAATGTTGCCATTACGGCCTCCCAGGTGGAGAAAGCTGTCAACAATGAGATCATGCTGGACGGCTCCTCTATTGAGGGCTTTGTGCGGATCAATGAGTCCGACCAGTATCTCTACCCCGACCTGGACTCCTTCACCATCTTTCCCTGGCGGCCTCAGCACGGCAAAGTGGCCCGGCTTATCTGCGATGTGTACAATCCTGACGGTACGCCCTTTGTGGGCGACCCCCGGGGCGTTCTGAAGAAGGTGCTGGAAAAGGCCAAAAAGATGGGCTATGATGTATTTAACGTGGGGCCCGAGGCGGAATTCTTCCTGTTCCAGACGGATGATGACGGCAAGCCCACTACCAAGACCAACGATGAGGCCGGCTACTTTGATCTGGGCCCCCTGGATCACGGCGAGGGCACCCGCCGGGAGATCTGCCTGGCACTGGAGCAGATGGGCTTTGAGATCGAGGCCAGCCACCATGAGGTGGCTCAGGGGCAGCATGAGATCGATTTTAAATATGCCGACGCCCTCCATACCGCCGACAATATCATGACCTTCAAGCTCACAGTGAAGACTTTGGCCCAGAAGAACGGGCTCCACGCCACTTTTATGCCCAAGCCCATCTTCGGCATCAATGGCTCCGGCATGCACACCAATATGTCCCTGTTCAAGGACGGCAAGAATGTCTTCGCCGACCCCAACGGGGAGAAGGGCCTTTCCAAGGAGTGTTACGCCTTTATCGCCGGCCTGCTGGCCCATGTGAAGGGCATGTCCGCAATCACGAACCCTCTGGTCAACTCCTATAAGCGGCTGGTGCCCGGCTATGAGGCTCCCTGCTATCTGGCCTGGTCTGCCTCCAACCGCTCCGCCCTTATTCGGATCCCCGCCAGCCGGGGCATGGGAACCCGTGTGGAGCTGCGCAGCCCCGATCCCTGCTGTAACCCCTATCTGGAGCTGGCTGTTCTGCTGGCCGCCGGTCTGGACGGCATCGAGAAGGGGATGACCCCGCCGCCCGAGATCACCGAGAACATCTTCCAGATGGACAACGAGACCCGGAAGCGCCATGGCATTGAGAGCCTGCCCGGCTCTTTGGAGGAGGCTATTGAGGCCATGCAGAACGACGCGCTGGTGATGGCTGTCTTGGGCGATCATGTGGCGGAGAACTACATTGAGGGCAAGATGAAGGAGTGGGACGAGTACCGTACCCGTGTCTCCTCTTGGGAGAGAGAGAAGTACATCGTTATCTATTGAGCCGCTCTGCCAGGTAAGCTCCTCATAGGGAAGGAGTGAATGGGAATGGAAAAGGTGATCCTGGCTTTCGAGGGGGAAAAAACTGCTGAGCGAGTTCGGGATATCCTGGAAGGCGCCGGTCTGGCAACCTGTTTGGTCTGTCACTCTGCCGCCGAAGTGAAGCGACTGATCCATAAACAGCATATCGGCATCGTTATCTGCGGCTATAAGCTGCGGGATGAGACCGCCGAAAACATGGCGGAGGATCTGCCCTTGACATGCTCTGTGCTGGTTCTGGCAGTCCAGAGTTATCTGGATCTCATGTGCGGCGACAACGTATTCAAGTTGGCAGCCCCGGTGGCCCGGAACGACCTGTTGTCCTCGGTGCGGATGCTTCTTCAGGTTTCCCATAAGATGGAACGCTTTGTGCGGCCCCAGCGCAGCGGCGAGGAGACGGCGCTGATCCAAGCGGCGAAAGCTGTGCTTATGGATCGTCACAGCATGACGGAGGAACAGGCCCACCGGTTCCTTCAGAAAAAGAGCATGGATTCCGGCGCCCGACTGACACAGACCGCCCAAATGGTTTTGGATGGCCTGTGGAACGATTGACATAGAAGGACAAAGGCGGTCTTTCAGCGTGAACGCCTCACGGCGGCAGTCAAGACGGCTTGACTGCCGCCGTTTATCAATAGAACAAAACTCAAAGGGGAGTTTTCTATGCATTTTATCAAGATGCAGGGCTTGGGCAACGACTATGTCTATCTGGACTGTACCAAGGCGGCCCCGGCAGACCTGCCGGCTCTGGCCAGGGCGGTGTCCGACCGGCACTTCGGCATCGGCAGCGACGGTCTCATCTGCGTTTTTCCATCGGAGAGAGCAGATTTCCAGATGAAGATGTTTAACGCCGACGGTTCCCAGGGAGAGATGTGCGGCAATGGCATCCGCTGTGTGGGCAAGCTGGTCTACGACAGGGGACTGACTGATAAGACCACCCTCACCATCGAGACTCTGGCGGGGATCAAGACGCTGGAGCTCCACACACAGGACAGACGGGTAACGGCGGTCACCGTGGATATGGGGATTCCGATCCCGGAGGAACCCCGTACCATAACCTGCCAGGGAATGGAGTATCGGGGCCGCCCTGTCTCTATGGGGAATCCTCATATTGTATTTCCTGTCGCGTCTGTAAAGGATTTTGACCTGCAGATCCATGCGCCTCTTTCGGTTCCCAATCCTGCCTTTCCCAATGGGGTCAATGTGGAGATCGTGGAGGTGCTGACGCCCGGCCATGTCCGCATGCGGGTATGGGAGCGGGGAAGTGGGGAAACCCTGGCCTGTGGAACCGGGGCCTGCGCCGTGGTCTGTGCCTGTGCCAGCCAGGGCCTAACCGGCAGGGAGGTCACCGTGACCCTGTTGGGCGGCGATCTTCACATCCGTTGGGATGAGACCGACGGACACATCTATATGACCGGCCCGGCTGTCACTGTCTTTGAGGGCGAGTGGCCGGAGGGCAAATTCCAAGGAGGGAATTGACATGGCGCATATCAATCAGAACTTTTTGAAGCTGCCGGGAGGCTATCTCTTTCCCGAGATCGGCCGCCGGGTGCGGGCCTTCTCGGCGGAAAACCCGCCCAAGCCCTTGATCCGCCTGGGCATTGGCGATGTGACACAGCCCCTGGCGCCCGCCGTTATTGAGGCGATGCACAAGGCCGTGGAGGAGATGGGGCACAAGGAGACCTTCCGGGGCTATTGTGAGGAGACCTGCTGCGCCTATGACTTCCTGCGCTTCGCCATCCGGGATTCTTATAAAGCTGCCGGTGTGGAGGTTGCCGACGATGAGATATTCGTTTCTGATGGGGCCAAGAGCGACTGTGGCAGCATTGGAGATATTTTTGGCTTGGACAACATTGTGGCGGTCTGTGACCCGGTCTATCCCGTCTATGTGGACACCAACGCCATGGCGGGTAGAGCGGGGGATTATGATGGGGAGAAGTGGACGGAGCTTGTGTACTTGCCCTGCACTGCGGAAAATGGATTTTTCCCGGCGCTTCCCACAGGGAAAGCCCCCGATCTCATCTATATCTGTTCGCCCAATAACCCCACCGGCGCCGCCGCCACCAAGGAGCAGCTGGAGCGGTGGGTGGACTACGCCAACGCCCATGGGAGCGTGATCCTGTACGATTCTGCTTACGAGGCATTTATTACGCAGCCGGGTATCCCCCACAGTATCTTTGAAATCGAGGGGGCCAAGACCTGTGCCATTGAGTTCCGCTCCTTCTCCAAGACCGCCGGCTTTACCGGTACCCGGTGCGCCTATACCGTCATCCCCAAGGCATTAGAGCGGGAAGGGGCAAGGCTCAACGCCCTTTGGAGCCGCCGCCAGGGCACCAAGTTCAACGGCGTATCCTACATTGTCCAGCGGGCCGCTGAGGCCACCTTTAGCACTGAGGGACAAAAGCAGATCAAGGAGACCATCGCTTTCTATCTCAATAACGCCAGGATCATTAAGGAAGGTCTTGCCGCCGCGGGTCTCACAGTCTATGGCGGCATTAACGCCCCCTATATCTGGGCCCAGACGCCAAAAGGGATCTCCTCCTGGGATTTCTTTGACGTCCTGCTGAAGCGGGCCTGTGTGGTCACCACCCCCGGTGCGGGCTTCGGGCCCAGCGGGGAGGGCTATATCCGCCTGACCGCCTTTGGAGACGCCGACGCTACCCAAGAGGCTGTGGCGCGCATTCGGGAGATCCTGTAAACGGAAAACGAGACGGAACGCGCAATGGGGTGCGGGCCGCTGTGCCGGAGCGTTTCTTTCCGCGCAGCGTGCCGCGCCCTTTTTTGATTTTTACCCGGAAAGGGGTCATACAAATGGAACCGACCAGAAGTGAGGGCTTTTCCCGCCGCGGTCTCTATGAGCCCGCCTTTGAGCACGATGCCTGCGGGATCGGCGCAGTGGTGGATATCCAGGGACGAACCTCCCACCAGACAGTAGACGACGCGCTGAAGATCGTGGAAAAGCTGGAACACCGGGCAGGGAAGGATGCCGAGGGCAAGACCGGCGACGGCGTGGGCATCCTTCTGCAAATTTCTCACCGCTTCTTCTGCAAGACTGCAAAGGAACTTGGCTTTACGCTCGGCGCCCCCCGGGACTACGGTGTCGGTATGTTCTTTTTCCCTCAGGAGACGCTCAAACGTTCCCGGGCCAAGAAGATGTTTGAGATCGTCCTGGAAAAAGAGGGGATGGAGCTGCTGGGCTGGCGGACGGTGCCTGTCAGACCTGAGATCCTGGGGCGCAAGGCACTGGATAAGATGCCGTATATTGAGCAGTGCTTTATTAAGCGGCCGGAGGACGTTGCGCGGGGATTGGATTTCGACCGGCGGCTCTATGTGGCCCGCCGGGCCTTTGAGCAGTCCGGCGGCGACACCTATGTGGTCTCTCTGTCCAGCCGCACCATTGTTTACAAAGGCATGTTCCTGGTTGGACAGCTCCGGGACTTTTATCCCGACCTGCAAAGCGAAGATTATGAAAGCGCCATCGCCCTTGTCCACTCCCGCTTCTCCACCAATACCAACCCCTCCTGGGAGCGGGCCCACCCCAACCGCCTCATCCTTCACAATGGCGAGATCAACACCATCCGGGGCAATATCGACCGCATGCTGGCCCGGGAGGAGACCATGTCCTCGCCCCTGCTGGAGAAGGATCTGGACAAGGTGTTTCCGGTGGTGAATGGAGAGGGTTCCGATTCCGCAATGCTGGACAATACCCTGGAATTTTTGATGATGAGCGGCATGCCCTTGCCTCTGGCCGTGATGGCCGCCATCCCGGAGCCCTGGCAGGGAGACAAAACCATGTCCCAGTCTAAGCGGGATCTCTATCAATATTACGCCATCCTGATGGAGCCCTGGGACGGCCCTGCCGCTATCCTTTTCTCTGACGGCGATTGCGTGGGCGCGGTACTGGATCGCAATGGCCTGCGCCCGTCCCGGTACTATATTACCGCCGACGGACGGCTCATTCTCTCCTCTGAGGTGGGGGTACTGGACATTCCGGCGGAGCAGATCGTAAAGAAATCCCGCCTGGAGCCAGGCAAGATGCTCCTGGTGGACTTGCGGCAAAAGCGGATCATTGAGGACGAGGAGCTCAAGGAGAGCTGTGCCAGACGCCAGCCCTACGGGGAGTGGTTAGACGGAAACCTCATCCACCTCAGCGACCTGCCGATCCCCAACCGGAAGGTGGAGACCGTGGGCGCGGAGGAGCGCGTCCGGCTCCAGAAGGCCTTCGGATACACCTGGGAGGATGTGAAGGATACCATCCTCCCCATGGCCCGCACCGGCGCGGAGCCGACGGCCGCTATGGGTATCGACATCCCACTGGCGGTGCTGGATGACAGGGATCAGCCCCTATTCAATTATTTTAAGCAGCTTTTCGCCCAGGTGACCAACCCGCCCATCGACGCTCTGCGGGAAGAGGTGGTCACCGATACCACCGTTTACATCGGCGACGATGGGAACCTTTTGGAGGAGAAGCCCTCCAATTGCAGAGTGCTCCAGGTGCGCAATCCCATTCTGACCTCTACCGACCTGATGAAGATCAAGGCCATGGAGCGGCCCGGCTTCCATGTGGAGACGGTCTCCATTCTCTTTTACAAGAACACCCCCCTCCAAAGGGCGCTGGATCGCCTCTTTGTGGCGGTGGACCGGGCATACCGCAACGGAGCCAATGTCATCATTCTCTCCGACCGGGGCGTGGATGAAAACCACCTGGCCATTCCTTCTCTGCTGGCGGTTTCCGCCATTGAGCAGTATTTGGTGCGCACCAGGAAGCGCACGGCGGTTTCTATTGTCCTGGAATCTGCTGAGCCCCGGGACGTCCACCATTTTGCCACCCTTTTGGGATACGGCGCGCGGGCGATCAACCCCTACCTGGCCCAGGAGACCATTGCGGCCCTCATTGAGGAGGGGCTGCTGGACAAGGACTGCCACACCGCCATCGACGATTACAATTCCGCCATTCTCCACGGCATCGTAAAGATCGCTTCCAAAATGGGCATCTCTACCATCCAGTCCTATCAGTCGGCCCAGATATTTGAGGCCGTGGGTATCAGCAAGACGGTCATCGACGCCTATTTTACGAATACGGTGAGCCGGGTGGGAGGCATTGGCCTGGAGGAGATCGAGGCGCTGGTGGAGCGCAACCACGCCAAGGCTTTTGATCCGCTGGGATTGGGAGATGCACCCACGCTGGACTCCGCCGGAGCCCACAAGGCCCGCTCCGGAATGGAGGATCACCTTTATTCCCCCCAGACCATCCACCTGCTCCAGGAGGCCACCCGCCGGGGGGATTACGACCTGTTCAAGCAGTATACCGCCCTGGTGGACGACGAGACCCGGCCCCACACCCTTCGGGGGCTCATGGAGCTGTGCTACGCCGAAGCCCCCATCCCCATAGAAGAGGTGGAGAGCGTGGAGTCCATTGTCAAACGTTTCAAGACCGGAGCGATGAGCTATGGCTCCATCTCCCAGGAGGCCCATGAGTGCCTGGCACAGGCCATGAACCGGCTGGGCGGCAAATCCAACTCCGGTGAGGGCGGGGAAGTGCCTGAACGGCTCGGAACGGAGAAGAACTCTGCCATTAAACAGGTGGCGTCCGGACGCTTTGGCGTGACCAGTGAGTATCTGGTCTCTGCCCAGGAGCTCCAGATCAAACTGGCCCAAGGGGCCAAGCCGGGGGAGGGAGGACACCTTCCGGCCGGAAAGGTCTATCCGTGGATCGCCAAGACCCGCCACTCCACCCCCGGCGTGACCCTCATTTCCCCGCCGCCCCACCACGATATTTACTCCATCGAGGATCTGGCCCAGCTGATCTACGATCTGAAAAACGCCAACCGCCAGGCCCGCATCTCGGTAAAACTGGTCTCGGAGGCCGGGGTGGGCACCATCGCCGCCGGCGTAGCCAAGGCGGGGGCGCAGGTGGTGCTGATATCCGGCTATGACGGCGGCACCGGAGCCGCTCCCCGCACCTCGATCCACAACGCGGGCCTTCCCTGGGAGTTGGGGCTGGCCGAGACCCACCAGACCCTCATCGCAAATGGACTTCGTTCCCGGGTGGTGGTGGAGACCGACGGCAAGCTCATGTCCGGCCGTGACGTGGCTATCGCCTGCATGCTGGGCGCGGAGGAGTTCGGCTTCGCCACCGCGCCCCTGGTCACCATGGGCTGCGTGATGATGCGGGTGTGCAATCTGGATACCTGCCCCGTGGGTGTGGCCACCCAGAACCCGGAGCTGCGCAAGCGGTTCCGTGGCAGACCGGAATATGTGGTGAACTTTATGCGCTTTATTGCCCAGGAGCTGCGGGAGCACATGGCAAAGCTGGGCGTTCGCACGGTGGATGAGCTGGTGGGGCGGACGGATCTGCTCCGCCGTCGGGCGGGCGTCAGCGGCCGGGCCGCCGCAGTGGATCTTTCCGCCATATTGGATCCCTCCTGTGTGGGCCGGCCCAAAACCCATTTTGATCCCGCCGATATCTATGATTTCCACTTGGAGGATACCGTAGATCTGAAGCTGCTGGAAGAGAAACTGAGAAAAGCGCTGGAGACGGGGGAGAAGGGGGAGCTTTCCCTCTCCGTGTCAAGTACAGACCGGACACTGGGAACCATCTTGGGCAGCGACATCACCCGAAGGTTTGGTCAAAGCTTGCCCGAGGATACCTTCACCGTCCACTGTACCGGCGGCGGCGGTCAGTCCTTTGGGTCATTCCTTCCCAAGGGCCTGACCCTGGAGCTGGAGGGCGACTCCAACGATTACTTCGGTAAGGGGCTCTCCGGCGGAAAACTCATTGTGTTCCCGCCGAAAAAGTCCCCCTTCCGGGCCTGCGACAATATTATCATCGGCAATGTGGCCCTCTATGGCGCCACCTCCGGTACCGCCTTTATCGCCGGACAGGCGGGAGAGCGGTTCTGCGTCCGAAATTCCGGAGCTACAGCTGTTGCGGAGGGGGTGGGCGACCACGGCTGTGAGTACATGACCGGCGGCCGTGTGGTGATTTTGGGCCCCACCGGAAAAAACTTCGCCGCCGGCATGTCCGGGGGAGTGGCCTACGTTCTGGATGAGAAGCGGGATCTCTACCTGCGGCTCAACAAGGAGCTGGTAGGGATGGAGCTGGTGACGGAAAAGCACGATGTGGCTGAACTGCGCACCCTTATTGAGCGCCATACAGAGGCTACAGGTTCTCTCCGCGGCCGGGAGATCCTGGCTGACTTTGACCATTATCTGCCCCTTTTCAAGAAGATCATGCCCCATGACTATGACCGGATGCTCCAGGCCATCGGCCGCATGGAGGAGAAGGGGATGAGCCGGGAACAGGCGGAGATCGAGGCATTCTACGCCAATGCCAAGGGAGGTGTACGGTAATGGGTAAGCCCACAGGATTTCTGGAATTTGACCGCAAAAATGACCCGGCGGAAGCGCCCCTGGAGCGGATCCGGCACTATAGGGAATTTCATCCACGCCTGCCCCGAGAGGAGCGGCAAAGGCAGGGCGGCCGCTGCATGGAGTGTGGCGTACCCTTTTGCCAGTCCGGAGCGGTGCTTGGAGGGATGGCCTCCGGCTGCCCCCTCCACAACCTGATCCCAGAGTGGAATGACCTTGTATATACGGGAAATTTTCGCCATGCGCTGGAGCGGCTCCTGAAAACCAACAGCTTCCCTGAGTTTACCGGACGGGTCTGCCCTGCGTTGTGCGAGGCGTCCTGCACCTGCGGCCTTCACGGGGATGCAGTTACCGTAAAAGCCAACGAGCTGGGCATCATTGAGGAGGCATGGGCCGGCGGATGGATCGTTCCACGGCCGCCCAAGACCCGGACGGGAAAGCGGGTGGCTATCGTGGGCTCCGGCCCCTCCGGCCTGGCTGCGGCCCAGCAGCTCAACAGCCGGGGCCACCTGGTCACCGTCTACGAGCGCGCCGACCGGGCCGGTGGTCTGCTGATGTACGGTATCCCCAATATGAAGCTGGAAAAAGAGATCGTTTTGCGCCGGCTCCGGCTCATGGAGGCGGAGGGGGTGCGGTTCTGTACCGGCGTCGACGTGGGACACGACGTGATGGCGGAGGAGCTGCGGCGGGATTATGACGCGGTGCTTTTGTGCTGCGGTGCGGCCCAGCCCCGAGATCTGCAAGTGGAGAACAGGGGCGTAAAGGGAGTGCACTTTGCGGTTGATTTTCTCACACAGACAACCAAAAGTCTGCTGGATTCCGGTCTGAAGGATGGAAAATTTATCTCCGCCAAGGATAAGCGGGTCGTCATCGTGGGAGGCGGCGATACGGGCAATGACTGTGTGGGCACCTGTATCCGTCACGGATGCAAGAGCGTGATCCAGCTGGAGATGATGCCAAAGGCGCCGGAGGGCAGGGGAGAGGGCAACCCCTGGCCGGAGTGGCCCCGGATCTGTAAGACCGATTACGGGCAGGAGGAGGCAATTGCCAAATTCGGCGCGGATCCCCGTGTGTATCAGACCACGGTGACTGCGTTGCTTTCCGATGAGAAAAACAGGCTCAGGGGGGTCAAAACAGTGAGGCTGGGCGGGGATCTGAAGTCCCTTCCAGGAACGGAGGAGGAGTTGCCCTGTGACCTGTTGCTCATCGCGGCGGGCTTCCTGGGACCCCAGGCCTATGTGCCGCGAGCCTTTGGCGTAGAGACGGGGGCGCGTTCGAATGTGAAGACTGTCCCTGAGAGTTACGCCACCAATGTGGAGAATATCTTTGCCGCCGGCGATATGCGCCGGGGCCAGTCCCTGGTGGTTTGGGCGATCCGGGAGGGCCGCGGTGCCGCTCGTGAGATCGACCAATCCCTTATGGGGTACACCAATCTGTAACAAAAAGCCCCACCCTGTTTTAAAACAGGGTGGGGCTTTTGCCAAACGCAGATGAAACAGACGGTTTCAGCTCTTTTTGGGGGCGTCGAAGGCGGGATTGACAAAATAGACGTTTTTCTGATCCATGCGCTCCTTGGCCAGACGAATGGCCTCGCCAAAGCGCTGGAAATGGACGATCTCCCGCTCCCGTAGGAACCGGATGACGTCGTTGACGTCCGGGTCATCGGACAGCCGAAGAATATTGTCGTAAGTCAGCCGGGCCTTCTGCTCCGCCGCCAGATCCTCCGTAAGGTCGGCCAGGATGTCGCCGGTGGACTGCATGGTGGAGGCAGACCAGGGATAACCGGAGGCGAACTGGGGATAGATGCCGGTGGTGTGATCCACAAAGTAGGTGTCAAAGCCGGCAGTCCGGATCTGCTCCTCGGTGAGGCTCCGGGTGAGCTGATGGACGATGGCGGCCACCATCTCCATATGGCCCAGCTCCTCGGTGCCGATGTCGGTGAGCAGCGCTTTCAGCTCGGGATAGGGCATGGCATAGCGCTGGGAGAGGTAGCGCATGGCGGCGCCCAGTTCACCGTCAGGCCCGCCGTATTGGCTGATGATGACTGAGGCCAGCTTGGGGCTGGTGTTCTTGATCTTGACAGGGTACTGGAGCTTCTTTTCATACATGAACATGGCTTACTTTTTGCCTCCTTCCGGGTAGTCCCAGGGCCAGGGGTTGTTGATCCAGGTGGAAAAGCTCTTTTGATCGGCCGTGGCGAACAGGGTGACCGGGCCGCACATGGCCTCATACTTTTCCCGGCCGGCCTTCTCCAGGGCGGCGTACTGCTGGAACAGGGCAAAGGCCTCCTCGTCGGCCTGGTGGGTATCCAGGTAAAGTCCCAGCTCCAACAGGACGAATTCCAGGGCCTGGAGCTCGCCCAGAGGGCCGCTGACGGCATTGGGAGCATCTACTTTCAGGTGAAAGGGCAGGTTGAGCCCGGGGAAGAGGGTGCCATTGCTCAAAGCGTCATTGGCCTCATAACGCTTGGGACTTGTCTGCTGAAAGGGGACATAGGGAACTGCCAGCGGGGCGCACTCCGGCAGGGTACCGCAGCTGTCGGCGCAGGCAGGCTTATTTGTTCCTTGATCGGGATACAATGCGTTTTCCTCCTTGGCAATTGATTGGAGAAAATATCCTCCGTGATATCCTATGTTCTAAATCGGGCGGAGGAGAGAAGGCGGGCGTGAAGGGGACGGGCATAACCGGGCGGGACAGTCCATAAAGTGGCAGAGGGAGGAATGTATGATGAAAAAATGGAGCGGGAAAAAAGTTTTGGCCATGATGCTTGCTGTGGCGGTATTGGCTTCTGTGGGCGTGGGCGGACGGCGGAGACGCGCGGTGGAGAGCTTTGCCCCAGTGCGGCTTACACAGCGGCAGCTCATTTTAGACGCGGGCCATGGCGGGGAGGACGGCGGCGCGGTTTCTATCACCGGGGTGCCGGAGAGTCACATCAACCTGGCGGTGACATTGAAGCTGGATCAGCTTTTGGGCTTTTACGGCCTTTCGCCCATCCTGCTGCGGGAGACCGACGTGTCCCTCTATGATCCGGGCTGCGAAACGCTGCGGCAGAAGAAGGTCTCCGACCTCCACAATCGCGTGGCTACAGTGGAATCCACACCGAACGCCCTGCTTGTGAGCATCCACCAGAATACCTTTTCCAATCCAGCCTATCATGGGGCGCAGACCTTTTTCCGGGAGGGGGAGGAAAGTGAAGCCTTGGCAAAGCTGACCCAGGAAACGCTGCGGCAGGGCCTTGACCCGGAGAATAAGCGCACGCCGACCAAGATCCCCGACTCAGTATATCTGATGAAGCATATCAATTGCCCGGCGATCCTGATAGAGTGTGGCTTTCTGTCCAACGCTGGGGAGGAGGCAAGGCTTCGGCAGGATGGCTACCAGACCCAACTGGCGCTGTGCATTACCTCGGCACTTCTAAGGAGTGGGGAAGAGGCCGGCGGGGAAGGAACGCCTGAGATATCAAATATTTGAAAAAAGTGAGGGGCGGCCATCCGAAAGGAATGGCCGCCCCTTCAAAATTGTTTTCCGGTTCCCCAACAAGTGGGTGGCGAAATAGGGGAGAATGTGCTATAATCGAACAAACCAATGAAGAAACAGGGGAGAGAGCAATGGCCAAAGCCAAGACTGTATTCTACTGTACCGATTGCGGCAATGAAGTCCTGCGGTGGCAAGGCCAATGTCCGGCCTGCGGCGCTTGGAACACCATCGTAGAGCAGCCCGCCGAGCCCAAGAGCAAGGCGCCCAAGTCCACCTCAGGACGGCGGGAGGGCGGGGGCCTGAGCTATGCCCGCCCCAGGCCCATTGCCGAGGTGGAGACTACGGATGAGCTTCGCTTTGAGACGGGGATGAACGAGCTTGACCGGGTACTGGGCGGCGGCGCCGTGAAGGGCTCTCTGGTGCTGGTGGGCGGAGCTCCCGGCATCGGGAAATCCACACTTATGCTGCAAATTTGTGATAGTTTGTGCCGTTTTGCCAATGTTTTATATGTTTCCGGTGAGGAATCAGAGCGGCAGATCAAGCTGCGCGCAGAGCGGCTTCGGGTAAGGGGGGAGGGTCTCTACCTGCTGGCGGAGACCAATCTGGAGAACATTCTGGAGGCGGTGGACGAGCTCAAGCCCGACGTCCTTATCGTGGATTCTATCCAGACCCTCTATAACGGCGATCTGACCACCTCGCCGGGCAGCGTGGGCCAGGTGAAGGACTGTACCCTGGCGCTGATGAACATCGCCAAGGGGCGAGGGATTACGGTATTTGTTATCGGACACGTGAACAAGGAGGGCTCCATCGCCGGGCCCAAGGTGCTGGAGCATATGGTGGACTGTGTGCTCTACTTTGAAGGGGAGCAGCAGACGACCTACCGGATCCTCAGGGCGGCCAAAAACCGGTTTGGAGCCACCAACGAGATCGGCGTCTTTGAGATGGCGGATACCGGGCTTACCGAGGTGCCGAATCCCTCTGAGATGCTGCTGGAGGGCCGGCCCACCGATACGCCGGGCACCTGCGTCACCTGTGCCATGGAGGGCGTGCGGCCGGTGCTGGCCGAGGTGCAGGCGCTTCTGACGCCCACTAGCTCCGACCGGCCACGGCGGATGGTGTCCGGCGTGGACTTTAACCGCACCATGCTTTTGTTGGCGGTACTGGAGAAGCGGGGAGGTCTGTTAGTTCACTCCTGCGACGCCTATGTGAATGTGGTGGGCGGCTTGGAGCTGGAGGAACCCGCCGTTGATTTGGCCACAGTCATCGCTTTGGCGTCCAGCTTCCGGGATAAGAGCGTTCCCGGCGACCTGGCAGCCATCGGTGAGGTGGGCTTGACCGGCGAGCTTCGCTCCGTGAACGCGCTGAACCAGCGCCTGAGCGAAGTGCGGCGGCTTGGCTTTACGAAATGCATGATCCCGTCCCGCTGCGGCAAGGTAGTTGCGCCTGACGGTCTGCAACTGATCAAGGTGCGGAATATCCGGGAGGTACTGTCGGCGGTGTTATGACAGAAAACGGGCGCCCATGAAAAACAGAGGGGAGGTTTTGGAGGTAGATTCAAAAGTAAACAAAATAAAAATTTTGTTTACTTCAGGGGAGGGAAAAAGGGCCTGGTTTCAGGGCTTTTGACCAAATGGGTCGTTTTGCTCTCTTCAAAGCCTCTATGGACAATATGGACTATCGCACGGAAGCGCCACCCATTCTGCGGGATTTTCTGACCTACCACGAAAGTATTCAGGGACACTCCAAGAAAACTGTGGATGAATACTTCTTAGACCTGCGCAATTTCCTTCGTTACATCAAACTGGAAAAAGGTCTTGTGCCCAGAACAGCCGAACTGGATGACATTGATATCGGAGATGTGGACTTGGATCTTGTCCGCTCTGTGAGCCTGTCCGACGTCTACTCCTATATGAACTATCTCAGCCGCGACCGGGCGCAGCATCCCAACAGCGATCAGACTGGATATGGCCTCAAAGCCACCTCCAGGGCTCGCAAAGTGGCGGCGATCCGATCCTTTTATAAATATCTCACCAATAAGGCCAAAGTGCTTACTGAAAATCCCATGCAGGATCTGGATTCCCCCAGGATGAAAAAATCGCTGCCCCGGTATCTGGATCTGGATAGCTCGATCCAGCTGCTGGAAAGCGTTGACGGCCCATTTCAGGAGCGGGATCGGTGCATTTTGACCCTGTTTTTGAACTGCGGAGTTCGGATTTCGGAACTAATTGGATTAAACCTAACCGATGTGCGGGGCGATCAGCTCCGGGTTTTGGGCAAGGGCAATAAAGAGCGGATTTTGTACCTAAATGATGCCTGTATCCAGTCAATTCAGGACTATTTGACGGTTAGAGGTTCTGAACAGACCATTGATAAGCGGGCGCTGTTTCTCAGCCGGCGCAGGACGCGCATTTCTAAGGCGGCAGTGGAGAAGCTTGTGAAGAAGTATTTGACAAAGGCGGGGCTGGACGCCAGTCAATACTCACCGCACAAGCTTCGTCACACCGCCGCGACACTGATGCTTCAGAGTGGTGTGGATGTGCGTACGCTTCAGGAGGTGCTGGGTCACGACAACCTGAACACCACACAGATCTATACCCACGTGGACAATGAAAACCTCCGTCTGGCGGCCATGGCCAACCCCCTGGGAAAAGTCAGCCCAAAGAAGAAAAAGACGGCCGGTCAGGAGGAGCCGAAGTAAAATTTTCCGGCGGGTTTGCCCCCAATATGTGGAGATATCGGATGGCCTGATAGGTATAGGTGCTCAGGGGCCGGTAGTCCGCGTCATAGGAATGGGCGGCCAGGAGTATCGTTTCCGGCGTGGCCGGGCGGCCTATGGATACTATAATGGGTGTATGAGAATAGATCTCGCCCTTGAAATTGAGCTGAATGAAGTCGCCAGGCAGCAGATCCTGAAGGCCGACCTCGGTGGCAAAGGGGCCTGGTGTAGGCTTGCCGCGCAGGAGAAAGTTGCGGAAGTACTCGACTCCGGTCCAGGCGGGGGCCTTATTGTTGGCATCAATGTAATACCAACCGTAGGTCGGGGTGTAATTCATCACGCCGGTGCCGGCGTAAAGACACTGTGAGGCGAAGTTGGTGCAGTCGCCGCCGATCTCTTCGTAGTCATAGAATTTGGGATTGCGGCCATATGCCCATCGGTGGGCGTAGGCCACGGCGGCAGCACGGTCGTAAGGGAGCGTGAGAGTGGTCATAAGCGTCCCTCCTTTCCCGCCATCCTATGCCGCCGCAGAAGAAAAAGAAACCGCTGCCGAATTCGTTCGGCAGCGGTTTTAATTATAAATGACGAAAAGGCAATTCCCTTTACAAACGCTGAGAAGAAAGACCTGACATGGCACTTTGGGCTGTGGCGGCATCAATGGCGCCCGCTGCGGCCAGGCGTTCCAGAAGGGTGCCTCCCCCCTCCCCTGCGGTTTTTGCCGATAGGGCGAAGTAGGACAGGTAGACGGTTTGTGCCCGCAGGAAGGGCTTTTGCGCGAGCAGCGTGCCCTCCCCTGCGGTCAGGACGCCCAAGGTCTGCGCGTCGGTCAAAGCGGTCTCCCACTGAAAATCACTGCCCTCCATATAGCCCAAAGCCCGCAGGAGAAAGGTGGTGTAGTCTCCAGCGGAGATGGGGGCGTCGCTGCCGAAGATGACCCGCCACTGCTCGTCTACGCCCTGCCCCTTGGTATAGCCTCTATCATAGGCATAGGCGACATAGGGCAGCGCCCAGTCAGGGACGTCGGTAAAGTGGATCCCGCTGCCGGGGTAGCTGAGCGCGGACTGCTCCTCCCCCATCAGGCGCAGGAAAAGGACGAGGCCCTGAATACGGGTTGGGGCCAGCTCCAAGTCGTAGCCGGAGCCATAGGGTGTGTCAGTGCCCTTAAAAAGGCCCATGGTCTTCAATGCGTCAGCCAGGGCGTTGTAGTCCGTCTCAGTGCTGGGACTGAGCTGATAGGGGCCGGTGAGACGTACCACCGCCGTATCGGTGGTGACGGAGAAAGCGGCCTGGGTCTGCTCCGCAGCCAGATAGCGATGGCCGGTCACAGGTAAGCCGGTGTGCTCTTCTCCGGTGGTGATGTCCACTACCGTGCCGGCACTGGAGAGCGAAAGTCCCCCTGCCAGTGGAGTTAGGGCCGCGCCACTGTCCAACCGAAGCACGTCTCCCCGCTTGATGCGCAGCTCAGTACCACTGGAGGTGGAGGAGTTCTCCAATGCGTCTATGCGCTCCTCTGCCCTGGCGTCTGCCTGGGTGACAGCGTTGGGAATGAAGGTGCTTTTCAGCCAGCCCAGGGCAATGAGAGGATCGGCGGCAGAGCCGGGATCCGCGGCGATGGCGCCGCCGGCGCAGATGAGAGTCCCTGCCAACAGCAAGGCCATTACCTTTCGGTGTTTCATGACGCCTCCGAAATAAAGTAGCTGAGCGCCAGGAGGCTGTCGGCAAAGTGGACGTTTTCCACCACGATGCCGGAATCCGCATGGAGTTCTGAGTTGGTAAAGTTCCAGATCCCCTTTACGCCGCCGGCAATGAGACGCTCCGACATCTCCCCTGCTACAGAGCCGGGAACGGTAAGAACACCGATGCTGGTGGGGTGAGCGCTGAGATAGTGCTCAAGCTCCTCAATGGGGTAAATGGGCACGCCGGAGATATCGTGGCCAATGAGCTCCGGACACACGTCAAAGGCGGCGGTGAGACGTACGCCGCTGCGGTCAAAGTGGAAGTTTTCCAGCAGGGCCCGCCCCAGGTTGCCGGCGCCCAGGATAACTGCGGTGTGGCCCTGATTCATGCCTAAAATATCCGCGACCTCCTTGCGGAGCGACTCCACATTGTAGCCATACCCCTGCTGTCCGAACTCGCCAAAGCAGGAGAGATCCTGACGGATCTGGGAGGCGGTGAGATGCATGGACTTGCCCAGAGCACTGGAGGAGATCCGCACAACGCCCTGCCGGGCCAGATCGCTAAGATGCCGGTAATATCGGGGCAAGCGGCGGATAACAGCGCTGGAAACTTTGTCCTTCTTCATGGTATTTGCAACTCCTTGTTTCTGCGTCTTTCTATACTAAGTCTACCCTATCCGAGCCAACTTGTCAAACTTTTTCACAATCAAAAAGAAGATGATTTGAAAAAAGTCAAGGGTCGTTGAAAAAACACCCCTCTGGGAACAGGCCCATAGGGGTGTTTTTCGACATATTTATTGCTCCAATAATTGGAGGAAGGCGGCCTCGTCCAATATGGGAACATCCAGCTCCTGAGCCTTGCGGAGCTTAGAGCCGGCAGCCTCGCCCGCGACCACATAGGAGGTCTTCTTGGATACGGAGCCGGAGACCTTCCCGCCCAGCGCCTGAATACGCTCCCCTGCTTCCTTCCGGGTGAAGCCGGTCAGCTCACCGGTGAGGACAAAGGTAAGCCCGGAGAACTTGTCACCCACCGGCTGGGCGCGACTTTCCATATTTACCCCAGCCGTACGGAGGGTCTCCACCAAATGCTGAGATTGTGGATCGGCGAACCAGGCGGTGATGTTTTGAGCCGTGACGGGGCCGATGTCGGGCACTGCGGCCAGGTCCTCTTCTGTAGCGGCGATCAGGGCGTCCAGAGAACCGAACTGGCGGGCCAGGAGCTGGGCGGCGCGCTGGCCGACCTGACGAATGCCAAAGGCATAAAGAAGCCTCGAAAGATCGTTTTCCTTAGATTTTTCAATGGCGGAGATAAGGTTCTCCGCCGACTTTTTCCCCATGCGCTCCAGCTTGGCAACGTCTTCGGCCCGAAGACTGTATAGGTCGCCGGGGGTCTTCAGAAGGCCGGCGTTGACCAGATTCTCCACATTGGCACTCCCCAGCCCCTCGATGTCCATGGCATCCCGGGAGGCAAAATGTGCCAGGTGCCGGAGAAGTTGGGCGGGACATTCGGCACCGGTACAGCGCAGAGCAGCGCCATCCTCATCCCGAACCACGGGAGCCCCGCAAACAGGACAGTGATCCGGCAGATGATAAGGCACGGTGTCCGGCGGCCGCCGCTCCTTGAGAACAGAGACGATCTCCGGGATGATCTCCCCTGCCTTTTGGACGAGGACAGTGTCTCCGATCCGAACGTCCTTTTCCGTTATAAAGTCCTGGTTGTGCAGTGTGGCATTGGTGACGGTGGTGCCCGCCAGCCGTACCGGAGCTACCACCGCTTTCGGGGTCAAGACCCCGGTGCGGCCTACCTGGACAAGGATGTCTACAATTGTAGACTCCTTCTGTTCGGGGGGATATTTATAGGCGACGGCCCAGCGGGGGAACTTAGCAGTGCTGCCGAGGGCCTCTCTATCTGCAAGGGAATTTACCTTTACAACAGCGCCGTCAATATCAAATTCAAACCTTTCGCGATTGTCACCGATGGCTTGAATATGCCCAAAGCATTCATCGATGGAAGTGCAACGTATGTGTGGGATCACACGAAAATGTTGGGATTCCAGGTATTCCAGGGCTTCGAGATGGGCTGTAAAGGACTTCCCCTCTACATGCTGGATGTTGAAGATCAGGATGTCCAGCTTCCGTTCCGCGGCGATCTTGGGATCCAGCTGCCGCAGAGACCCGGCGGCGGCGTTCCGGGGATTGGCGAAAAGAGGCTGACCGTTCAGCTCCCGCTCTTCATTGAGCTTATGGAAGACTGATTTCGGCATGAAGACTTCTCCCCGTACGATGAGCCTGGGCAGGGCCTCGGGAAGACGCAGGGGAATGGTGCGAATGGTGCGCAGATTTTGCGTTACATCCTCCCCCACCCTGCCGTCGCCCCGGGTAGCGCCCCGCACAAAAACGCCGTTTTCGTATTCCAAGGCAACGGAGAGTCCGTCCACCTTGGGCTCCACGTCGTAAGATACGCCCTCTACGGCCTCCCCTACCCGCTGACCGAACTCGGATAGCTCCTCCATGGAAAAGACATCCTGAAGGCTTTCCAGAGGCACCTGATGGGTCACCTCGGTAAAGCCTTCCGCCACCCGTCCCCCCACTCGCTGCGTGGGCGAGTCGGGGGTAATGAGGTCGGGGTGCTCGGCCTCCAGTTCCTCCAGACGGCGGAGCTTATGGTCGAATTCGTAGTCCGACATTGTGGGAGCATCTAACATGTAATACTCGTAGCTGGCCCGCTCCAACTCGTCTCGGAGCTGCGCGATCTCCTGTTTGATATCCATATCAAGCGATTCTCCTTTATACCTTTTGGCAGCGGCGTACAAGGCCGGGATCGATCCGACGAAGCAACAAAAAAAGGCTGTGGCCCAAAATCCAGCCCAAGGTGTTCAAAATGAGGTCGTCCACATCAGTTCCCCGGGCGACAAAAATCTGAAAACATTCAATAAAAAGGGATAAAAAAGCGGTAATAGCCGTACTTTTCCACCATTTGGGCTTGTCCGATAAAAGGCCGGCAAAGAAGCCAATGGGCAAAAACATGATAACATTTCCGGGGAAATTGACCCAAATGGCGCTCCACATCTCGTTTTTGACATAGAACTGAAATAGCCGCAGGCTTTCCGCAAACGGGATCAAATTGATCCCGCCCTGAAATGGCACCCCGGGAGTATAGAGCCATTGGCCGGTGCGGAGAAAATAGTTTAGATCCGGCGGCGTAAGGGTGAGCCATAAAAGCCCGCACACGAACATGAAAAGCAGCAGCAGAGCCCCTTCACGCGCGGAGCCCGCCCGCCGGCCTTGAAGGGCCAGGCGGCGTTTTCGCAGCGGGCGGCTGATGGCCCAGAGAAGCGCTCCCATTATGGCGGGAAGCGTCATTTTGATGAAGTATGAGGCGATAGTGGACATCCACTTCCCCCCTTTCATTGGTTCCGGTTGAGGTAGGTCTGGGGCGGCTGGCCGATGATAACGGTCTCGGCAATACATACGGGCGTGTCGATCTGGGTCTCTACGATGCCGCCGGGCAGAAGGAGCCGTGCGGTGATGGAGACATCCAACAGGATGCGGTGAATCGTCTGATTGACCCCGGCGCTGGTAAAGTCATTGCGGTAGCTCCCTTCTGTCGAGGCCACGGAGAGCACCTGGACAGGAAGTGCAGGGCCCAGCGCGGAGAGCAGGTCGATCCCAGTGAGAGCTCCCAGAGGGACATCCAGGAAGTGACTGTCCAGGTCTTCGACCTGGGTAACGATCTCCTCCAGGATCGAGGTGCGAAGAAGATTCAGCCGGACAGTATCCGTGGAGAGGGTGGCAATTTCGCCCCCATCTGTCTGCAGACGTACCATATCCGTATAGGAAAGCGCTTGGTCAGACAGCGCCTGAGAGACCGCTTGGTCGGCGATAAGAGTGATCTTGTTGCGCACGCGAGTTTCCGCCAGGGCGATCAATTGCGGCCGCAAAGCGGCGTCAAACTGATGAATAAGAAAAAGGGCCAGTCCCAGGCCAAGGAGGACGGAAAGAAAAAGCTGTCCCCTCCCCTCACGGCGGCCTCTTGCCGGTCGCAGCCAGGGAAAGGGAATACGCCGCCTTATCTGCATAATCTCACCTCCTGAAAAAGACTATGCGGAAAGGGGCTTGTTTCAGGACTTCAGAGCTTCCACAGCCAAAAGGATGCCAAGCTTGCCGGATTCGTAACTCAATCCGCCCTGAAGATAGGCGGTGTAGGGAGCGCGCATAGGGCCGTCGCAGGACAGTTCGATAGAGGCGCCCTGAATGAAAGCGCCCGCCGCCATAATGACGGGATCGTCATAGCCCGGCATATCCCAGGGCTCAGGAGTTACGTAAGAGTCCACAGGAGCGCCAAGCTGAATTCCTTTACAGAACTTTTTCAGTGGTTCCGGCGATCCAAAACGGATCATCTGGATGATGTCATGGCGGATCTCGCTGGATGCGGGATTGGCGTCATAGCCCAGAAGTTCCATCATACGGGCGGCAAAAAGGGCGGTCTTGACCGCCTGCGCCGCCACATGGGGTGCAAGGAAAAGCCCTTGATAGAGACTGCGGTTGTTGCCTAAGCTGCATCCGCACTCCTTCCCGATGCCGGGGACGGTGAGGCGCATAGCGGCGCCTTCGACCAGATCTCGGCGGCCGGCAATATATCCCCCGGTGGGAGCCAATCCGCCGCCGGGGTTTTTGATGAGAGAACCCACCACAAGATCAGCCCCGACTTCCGTGGGCTCCAGAAGCTCCACAAACTCGCCGTAGCAGTTGTCTACAAGAATAGACACATCCTGCCGAACGCTGTGGACAGCATCACAGATGGCGCCGATCTCCGCGACAGACAGAGATGCCCGGGTGGCGTAGCCTCTGGAGCGCTGGATCATTACTGCCCGGATGGAAGCGTCCGACCGAAGCGTCTGTGCGATCCCCTCCAGGTCAGGTTTTTCGTCGGGAGTGAGATCTACCTGACGGTAGCCAATACCATAGGACTTGAGGGATCCTGGAGCATTGCCGGTGATGCCAATGGCGCTCTGAATGGTGTCATAGGGCGCTCCGACGGCGTAGAGAAGGGTCTGACCTGGTTTTAGGGCACCGCAGAGAGCGCAGTAGATGGCATGGGTGCCGTTGACGAATTGAACACGAACCAAAGCGTCCTCTGTACGAAAAATATGGGCATAGATCGCCTCCAGCTTGTCCCGCCCCTGGTCATTGTAGCCATAGCCCGTGGTGCCGGCAAAGTCGCCCTCCGATACCCGAAGAGCCTGGAAGGCCTCCAAGACCTTCTCGGCATTGGTTTGAGCAATGGTGTCTACAAGATGAAACTGCTCTGCCAGGTCAGCTTCTGCCTGCTGCCCCAAAAGGCGAGTCTTCTCGCTTATCTGTAAAGCCATTTTATTTTACACATCCTTATTTTTCTTTATAAAGTGCTTTCTGCCAGCGCGGATATAAGCCTGACACACGCCGCTGCGTCGGAGAGGTCTGCGACCTCAGTGGGGGTATGAATATACCGGCAAGGGATGGATACGCCGCCGGTGACCACGCCCAGGCGGGTGTGACAGATAGGCCCGGCGTCAGTGCCGCCTTTGGTGAGGACATCCATCTGGGCGGGGATCCCCTGCTCGGTGGCCAGCGTGGTAAGCCGTTCCACCATGGCCGGATGGCAGATCACAGAGGTGTCCATGACCTTGATGGCGGCGCCCTTTCCAAGTTGGGCGCTGCCGACCTTGGGCGCGTCAGGATAGTCGTAGGCCCCGGTGACATCTACCACCAGAGCGTAATCCGGATCGATCCCGTAGGCCGCGGGCTTGGCGCCCCGCAGCCCCACCTCCTCTTGGACGGAGAAAACGAAGTAGAGGTCATTTTCCCTGCCCTTTAGCCGCTTCAATACCTTAAGGAGGGCGGCGCAGGCGATCCGGTTATCCAAATGGGGGGAAATGATCCGGTTCCCTGTTTTCATAGTTTGCCCGGCGTAGACGGCGGTGTCGCCGGGGTTGACCAGGGCGGCGGCCTCCGCCCGGCTCCCCGCGCCGATATCCACGTAGAGGTCGTCTAAAGCGGGCTTGGCGCTGTCACTGCTGCCCTGGAGCTTCACCGCGCCGGCCGTACCGTTTTCAAAGAGGACTGGGACGTTCACCAGCGCCTGGGGCTGAGTGCCGCCCAACCTGCCAAAGCGAATGGAGCCATTGTCTTCCAGATAGGTGGCCACCAGGCCGACAGTATCCATGTGGGCGCAGATCATCAGTTTGGGGCCACTTCCCTTTCTGTGGATGATAAGATTTCCCATCACGTCGGTGGTCAACTCGTCGGCAAAGGGCGTGGCCAGCTTGGAAATAGCTTGGGATATTGGCCCTTCCCGGCCGGAAGGGCCATGGATGGCGGCGAGTTGTGTGAATAATTCATAAAGTTCCATTTTCATTATGAGATCCTCCCCTGGGCGACGGCCTCGATGAAGTGAAACGCAAGCGCCTGAATATGCTCAAAATCGGCCATAGCGGCCACGCTGGAGGGCGAGTGGAGATATCGAACGGCGGCGGAGAGCGCCCCTACCCGCACACCACTTTTGGTACGTTGGACAGCTTTGGCGTCAGTGCCGCCGGAGAGGTACTCCTTGGTTTGCCAGGGAATGCCCATTTCCTCCGCCAGAGTACACAGCAGAGAGAAAAGCTCAAGATCGTAGACCGTGGTGCCGTCCATATAGGGGATCACCGGCCCGCCGCCGGGGCGGCAGACCCGCCGATGGGGTTCGGTGGCGGGAGTGTCGGCGGCGGTGGTGCCCTCCAGGATGAGCGCCAGTTCCGGCGTCACGGAGAAGGCCGCGCCAAAGGCCCCGCGGGTGCCTACCTCCTCTTGGACGGTAAAGGCAAAGGTCACGTCCATGGGGAGCTCCCGCTCCAGCAACTCGATCATTACAGCACAGCCGATGCGGTCATCGATAGCTTTGGCCTTGAGCATACGGTCGCCATATTCCACGATCTCACCGGAAAAGACACCAAAATCTCCCACATAGGTGAGAGCTTCTGCCTCCTCCCTGTTCTTGGCGCCGATGTCGATGAAGAGGCTTTCCAACTCGGGGGTCTTCTTTCGCTCCTCAGCGGTGGTAAGGTGAATGGCCTTTAGTCCAATGACCCCGGGGACGCCCGCCGTTCCGAGAAAAACCTGTTTTCCAATAAGCACCCGGTGGTCGACGCCGCCCAGGCAGGCAAATTTCAGGTAACCCTCGTCGGTAATACGCTTGACGATGAGACCGACCTCGTCCATATGGGCGCAGAGCATCAGCCGGTTGGGGGCGGCTTGGGCCCCCGCCTTGAAGCAGATGAGATTTCCCATGCCGTCGACCCGTATCTTGGCTCCGGCGGCCTGGGCACGGCGCTTCAAATAGTCTCGGACAGGGGCTTCAAAGCTGGAGGGGCCGTTAAGGGCGCACAGCTCCTTCAAGGTGTCCAGCAGCACTCAGACCGCCTCCTTTCCGATATCCTGGGTAAAGGCGGCCAGGAGGCGGGCGGTGTGCTCCATGTCCTCCAGCGCCACGGCCTCAATGGGACTGTGCATATACTTCAGGGGCAGGGATACCACGGCCGTGGGGATCCCCTCCCGGCAGATCTGCATATGCCAGCCATTGGTGCCCGTATGACCCTCCATGACCTCTAATTGGTAAGGGATATCTCCCACTTTGGCCTTCGAGATCAGCCGCTGGGTCAGGCTCCGGGTCATATTTGGCCCCACGCCGATGGCAGGGCCGCCGTACAGTTTGCAGGGGACGTCGTCCTCAGAGAGGCCGGGCGTGCGGGCAAAGGTCACATCCACCGCTGCGCACCAGTCCGGGGCTATGGCGTTGGCGCCCACAATGGCTCCTGCCCCGGAGATCTCTTCCCGGACGCTGCCCATAATATAGAGGTCTACATCCAGCTCGGCCTTCTGTAAAAGCTCCGCCGTTCGAAGCAGGACGGTAAAGCAGGAGCGGTCATCCAGAGATTTGCCGCAGACCTGGCCTCCGGCCAAGGGGGTGCAGCTTTCCCGGTAGACCATGGGGGTGCCGATGGGGATAAGGGCTTCCGCCTGGGACTGGGTAAGGCCCACGTCTACGCGCAGGTCTTCGATGGCCGCTGCCTTGTCCTGGTCGGCGGCGGTCTGTACATGCGGCGGCAGACAGGCCACAACGCCAAAGAGGGGCTTCGGCTTGGTGAGAATGGTCAGCTCCCTGGCGGGAAGCATTCTGGGATCCACGCCGCCAATGGGCGCAAAGCGGAGGAATCCCTCTTCGATCCCGGTGACGATGAGGCCGATCTCGTCCAGATGGGCGTCCAACAAAAGCCGCTTGGCGTTGGGCCTGCCGCACCGACGAAGACCGATGACATTCCCCATCCGGTCGATGGAGACCTCGTCCACCCAAGGGGCCAGCAGCTCTTGGGAGGCCTGGGCCACAGGGAACTCGAAGCCGGATGGGCCGGGAAGAGAACACAAATGGTTCAGCGTGTCATAAAGCTCCATTCTTTTGCTCCTTTTCAGTCATCCAGCGCCTGCACCAACCGTTTAAAGGTATTTCCGCGCTCCATAAAATTCTTGAATCTGTCGAAGGAGGCACAGGCCGGAGAGAGCAGCACCACATCGCCGCTCTGAGCTGCGGCATGCGCGGCATTTACCGCCTCGGCAAGGCTGTCGTACTCCTCGATGACGGGGCGGCCGGGAGAATAGTCCGGGGCGGCCTCTACTGCGGCACGGATCTTAGCGGCGGTATCGCCCGTCAAGATAAGAAGCTTTACATGCTCTGCAATAGAAGGGCCAAGCACATCAAAGGGAATGCGCTTGTCATAGCCGCCGGCAATGAGGATGACCTTTTCCGGGAAGCACTTGAGCCCTGCCATAGTGCGGGTGGGGCTGGAGGCAATGGAGTCGTTATAGTAGCGCACCCCGTTCAGCGTTCGCACCAGCTCGATGCGGTGCTCCACTCCGCTGAATTTGGCGGCAAAGGCCCGGATGACCTCGTCGGACACCAGACCGTTCACCGCGGCGATGGCCGCCATGTAGTTCTCCACATTGTGGTCGCCGGGGAGCAGGATGCTGTTCCGGGGCAGGACGGCCCTCTCCCCTCGATCGTCTCGAAGACAGATGACGCCGTCCCGGAGGAACACCGCGGAGCCTTGCGGCTCTCCCCTGCGGCTGAAGAGCGTGAGGGCGCCCTTTTCCATGCCGATAAAAGAGTGGGTGATGTCATTGTCGGCATTGAGAATAAGGCGGTCTTCCCTGCTCTGGTGGGTGAAGATGTTCTCCTTGGCGGAGACATATTCCTCCATGGATCTGTGTACGTCCAGATGGTTGGGGGCCAGGTTGGTGACCACGGTGATGTGGGGGCTCATATCCATGGTCATAAGCTGAAAGGAGCTGAGCTCCACCACAGCGAAATCAGTGGAAGCGATCTGCTCGACTTCAGGCAAAAGGGGCTTGCCGATATTGCCCCCCAGGTGAACGGTGTATCCTGCCGCCTTCAGCAGCTCGGCAATAATGGTGGTGGTAGTGGTCTTTCCGTCGCTGCCGGTGATGCCGATGATGGGACAGGGGCAGACCTGGAAAAAAACCTCCATCTCGGAGGTGAGCACACTTCCACGTTTTACCGCATCCAGAAGCTGGGGCAGGTCAGGCCGCATGCCGGGGGTGCGGAAGATCACATCGTACCCGTCCAGGGCGTCCAGATAGCCTTTTCCCAGGCAGAGACGGGCCCCCTGCCGCGCAAGGGCCTCCATCTGGCTATCGGCCGCCTCCCGCTTGTCACAGGCAGTAACGGAGATCCCGGCGTTCAAAAGCAGCTTGACCAAGGGGACATTGGAAACGCCGAGGCCCAGCACAGCCACCTGTTTTCCCTTGAGCGTATTGAGATAATCTCGCATGGTGAGGCTCATATGCACTTCCTCCTCACAGAAAATATTGGCAAAACTATTATAAGCGGCATACAGGGATATTATAGTAGGTTTTATCCCGAATTTCAATGAAAACAAGTTTGACTTTCAAGGGGGAATCAGATAAAATATATGGGCAAGCAAGCTGGGCAGCCGCGGGGCGAGGCCGAAAGGCCCGCTCTGAGGAAAGTCCGGGCTCCACAGGGCAAGGATAACGGGTAACACCCGCCGGGGGCGACCCCAGGAAAAGTGCAACAGAAATAGACTACCTGCCTGAAAGGGCGGGAAAAGGTGGAAAGGTGAGGTAAGAGCTCACCCGATGGCGTGGAAGCGTCCATCGCTGTAAACTCTATCCGGAGCAACGCCGTGGGAACACATATAGCCGGCCCGGCTGTGTTCAGGAGGCGGCTGGAGCGCGTCGGCAACGGCGCGTCGAGATAGATGGCTGTCTTAAAAGACAGAACCCGGCTTACAGGCTTACTTGCGCAATATGGAAGGGCGCCGCTCATACAGCGGCGCCCTTTTTATATGTGCGTTCAGATTTTTTCTGGTCACTGCCCGGCTGTGCGGCCATTGCCATGCCCCTGGCCATCGCCACCGGCGCGCAATAACCCCTCTGTACACCCTCTATTCGATAAAGGAAGGCCCGGCAGGATCTTGCCGGGCCTTCCTTTTCGTTCAAATACTGTAATTGTGAGTGTCAGTTCTGATCCCAGTTGTGCCAGACATTCTGCACATCGTCGTTGGCTTCCAGGAGCTCTACCAGCTTCTCCATGTTCTTTACATCCTCTTCGGACTCCAGCTTCACGTAGTTCTGGGGAACCATCTCCACAGCGGCGCTGAGGAAGGCGTAACCTTTGGCCTCCAACTTTTCCAGTACGGAGCCGAAATCCTCAGGCGTGGTGGTGATCTCAAAAACCTCTTCCTCCGCGCTCATGTCCTCGGCGCCGCAGTCCAGCGCGTCCATCATCACGGTGTCCTCATCCAGGTCTTCCTTCTCGATGACGATAACGCCCTTCTGGTCGAAAGACCAGGACACGCAGCCGGTGGCGCCCAGGCCCTTGCCATACTTATCCAGCAGGTGGCGGACTTCAGGAGCGGTGCGCTGACGGTTGTCGGTGAGGGCGTCTACAATAATGGCCACGCCGGAGGGGCCGTACCCCTCGTAGGTGACGCTCTCGTAGCTGTCCGTGTTGCCGGAGCCCAGGGCCCGGTCGATGGTGCGCTTAATGTTGTCGTTGGGCATATTGGCTGCCCGGGCCTTGGCGATCACGGTGGCCAGGCGGGAGTTGTTGGCGGGGTCGCCGCTGCCTCCCTGCTTTACCGCCACGATCATCTCCTTGGCGATCTTGGTAAAGGCGGCAGAGCGCTTGGCATCCTGCGCTCCCTTGGTCTTCTGGATGTTATGCCATTTGGAATGTCCAGACATAGTATCTATCCCTTCTTGAAAAATTGCGGGTATAGTTTACCACAAAAAGAAACGCTTTGCAACGGGTCAAAGGGAGGAAAATACCTCTTTATGCCGCTTTGAGAGGAAAATCTCCATATTTGGGAAGCCCTTTCCCAGCCAATCCGCCAACACAGGGCAGACCACATTTTCTGTAGAGAAGTGGCCGGCGTCAATGAGATTGATCCCCATGGCGCGGGCATCCAGAAAGACGTTATATTTCACGTCGGCGGTGACAAAGGTATCACAACCCAGCTCCGCTGCGTCAGAGAGCATATCCCCGCAGGCGCCGCCGCCCACCGCCACCCTGCGGACGGGCCGGCCTGCGTCTTCCAGGCGGAGACCGTTGGCGTTCAGCGTATCCCGAATAAAGGAGGCAAAGGCGTGCAGATCGTCAAAACCACCGACATCCCCCGCCCGGCCGATGCCATAGGGGCGGCCCTGGGGATCCAAGCCCTCCTGGTGGAGCTGCCGAATATTTTTCAGGCCCAGCCGATGGGCCAGGGCGTCATTGACGCCCCCCTCCACCGCATCTAAGTTGGTGTGCATACAGATGCCGGAAATGCCGTTGGTGAGCAGCTTGATAAGAATACGGCCCTGAAGTGTGTCGTCGCGCACCGTCTGCACCTTTTCCCAGGCGCAGTTCATCACGGGGTGATGGGCCACGATGAGCTCCACGCCAAGCTCGGCGGCCTCAGCGGCGACCTCCTCTGTGATATCCAAGGCGACCAGTGCCTTTTTGACCTCGCGATCCGGATACCCCACCAGAAGTCCCACGTTATCCCAGCTCATGGCCAGGTCTTTGGGGGCCTTGGAGAACAAAAATGCTTCGATTTCCTTTACTGCTGCCATGAATCCCACTCCTTTTTCATGTTTCCGATCTCCCAAGCGGCAAGTTCATACCATTTCCGCTTCTCCGCGTCCTCCGGACGCTGAGACCGCTCCAGCCCAATCACCGCCCGGCGGAGCCTTTGAAGCTCCTGCTCCAAATAGCGGCCACGCAGGGGGCTTTCCATGCCCCGGCTCTGCCGGCCTACCCATATTTCTCCCTCGGTGAGCGGCTTCATCTCTCCCGGCTCAGCCAGCAGGATCACGTACAGCGTCTCCCCCTCCGGTACCAATACCTCCTGAAAGACGGCAAGCCCACTGGCGGAGAGATAGCGGCGCAGGCCATCCGTCCCGCTCATAGGCTGAAGGATGTATCGGTGTCCGGCCTCCCCTGTCCAGCGGGAGGCGTGGAGGATGTCGGCAATGGTCTCGCCGCCCATGCCGGCGATGGTGACCACTTCTGCTTCCTGGGCGGGGATGTCGGAAAGACCGTCGCACAAACGGAAGGAGATTTTGTCTGAGACGTCCCAGCGCGCAGCCAAAGCCCTGGCACGGCTCAGGGGGGCGGGGCGCAGGTCGGAGCATATAGCGCGATCAACGCGGCCGTGCTGAACCAGCCATACAGGCAGCCGCCCGTGGTCGGTGCCCACATCGGCCAGACGGACGCCGGGGGGCACCAGGTCGGCCACCGCCTGGAGCCGCGGAGAGAGAGAGAACGGACGTTTCACGATGGGGCCTCCCTTCAAAAGAAGAAAAGGGAGCGGCGATGCCGCTCCCCTTTCAGGTTTGGAACTTACTGGGCGGCGGGGATCAGCTTGTTGATCTCTGCCAGCAGAGCGTCCACATCCACGCCGTGAACCATGCAGGCCTGCTCCACGGTCTCACCGCGGGAGGAGGGGCAGCCCAGGCAGTGCATGCCAATAGACATGAAAAGAGGAGCGGACTGAGGGGCGATATCCAGGATATCGCCAATGATGGTATCTTTGGTGATCTGTGCCATGATATGTTACCTCCAAATGGTAAAAGTCGTTGTTGCACGCATATAGTATATCTCGTTTATAGACTTTTTTCAACAGGAAAACGAACTTTTTTATAGATGTGATAAGCTCAATATTTATCCAATGAAAAAAGACGGCTTTCCACAGTGGAAAACCGTCTTTTTACGTTCTGGGATGGGCCTTGTTGTAAACGTCCTTCAGCTTGGGATTGATGACCCGGGTATATACCTGCGTGGAAGAGATATCAGCATGCCCCAGCATTTCCTGAATGGAGTGAAGGTCGGCGCCGTTTTCCAACAGATGGGCCGCGAAGGAATGGCGCAGGGTGTGTGGGGTGATCTCCTTGAATAGCTCCACCTCTTTGCTGGTGAGGATCTGGGGCAGCTTGCGCTCCACCTTTTCCAGGGAGAGGCCCTTGGCGGGGTTGGCGGGGACGATCCCCTCCCGCTGGAGATAGGCGTAGAAGGATTTGAGAGAGGCGAGAGACCGGGTAACAGTAGCGTTGGACTTCCCCAGGCTCAATAAATATTTGGTGTAGCGATCCACATCGGATTGTGTGGCGCTCTCGGGAGAGACGCTTTCACTGGTGAGCCAATGGAGGTATTGACTGATATCGCGGACGTAGGAGCTGACGGTGTTTTCGGAAGAGCCCTTTTCCTCCGTCAAAAAGTGTTGGTAGGCAGCCAACAGATCCATTTTCTCACCCTCTTCCTTTGCCAAAGTACCCTCTATTGGAGCATAACATTTGCGGCGCCCGTCACAAGAACGGGAACCAGATATCGCTCCAAAAGAAAGCCAAAACACACAGCGGCGGCACAAAAGCCGCTACGCAAAAAATAATCGCGATGGTATGGAAGCTCGCGCCTGCCCTGTCCCGGGGCGCGCAGCGCCAACCGCCAAGAGGCGTGAAGACTCTGGGCCGATAACAGGAAGAGGGCCGGAATCGAGAACAGACCGGGGATCCCCATCAGAAAGAATGCGATAGTGAGCCCTCGGCGTCCATAGGCTTGGGCAAAGGCAGCCACAGAAAAAGCCAGAAAGAACCCCCGGGCGGAGACCAGCGCCGGGATACCGAAGATCCCAAGGGCGGTGAATCCCAATAAAAAGACCGCCAGGAACCAACGGAAGGTTCTCCACAATACCTCAACTGTGGACGGGGTGGTCATGGCCCCAGTCTGTGCCGCGGTGAGAAAGCTTTCCAGATAGATCTGCAAAGCCTCGGCGCCGCCCCCCGCCACACTTAAGGCAATCAGGCAGCCAGCCAGTCCTCCGAACGCAAAAAAGACCGCCGTAACGACAAGAGTTGGGGTGCCCTCTGTCGTCGGCGACCACCAGAATCCCGTAACTGCTCTTCCCATGGCGCTCACCTCCATAGAAGAAATCTATGCCGGTGAGGACAAGACCATGCCTCCAGTGAAAACCGCATCGAACAGTGTAGCTCTATTTTAATCTACTTTCTTCTACAAAGCAAGCCCCTTTTGAAAAAAATTCATTATGTGGCAAAATTATGTAAAATGAATTATGTCTACCTTTGACCTGAAAAGAAAGGAAGCGGAAAGCGGACAGATTCTAAATACAGCCCTCGGCACAATATAGGGCGTCCGAGAGCTGTACTTCACACAACATTTACTTTTCTTCTTTTATGTCACCATTGACAAACGCTTACAGTCACCCTTCCGAAAAAATGTCAACGCCGCCGCTTCTTTTTTTCCCGGACGCCGCCCCGGCGCCCCCCTCCCCCGATCAGGATCCCAGCGGCGGCGCCGCCGCAAAGGGCACCAAAAAGGAGACCCAGGGCGCCACTGTCCAGGGAGAAGGTGTCGAAGAGCAGCAGGCCGATGGTGAGCTGCAGAAGAAACAGTACCCCACCCACGGCCAGGCCAACAAAGAGTCCCCGTGTACCGCACCGGCGCACAGCGATCCCTCCTCCGCAGAAGCTGCCCAGTACGCAGGCTACCACCGTGAGCTGATAACGAATGGAGGCATCCAGAAGCCCCCGAGAGATGCCTACGGCGGCCAGAAGCAGGAATCCAAGACACAGCAGGAGCGCCGCTCCGCCTCCCAGCAGAATACTCTTTCCATACCGTAAGAGCACGGCACCATGATCTTCCTCGTTTTTCCGCATAAAAAATACCCTCCCCACACGGATGTTTTCATCACATCCTATGCGGAGAGGGTATTTAGCATGTCTACCGATCTTATTTGGCGGCGGTTTCGGTGGTCTGGGCGCCCTTGCTGGATACAGCCCACTTGGTGAACTCGATGCGGACACGGTCAGCGCCGGTCTCGATGACGATGGTGTTCTCCTTCACAGCGCATACGGTGCCGACAATGCCGCCGATGCTGGTGATCACGTCCCCTACCTGAAGGTTGGAGCGCATCTCCTCCGCTTCCTTCTTCCGCTTGTTTTCCGGGCGGATCAGCATGAAGTAGAAGATGGCGATCATTACCACCAGCATGATAATAGTCATGTAATCCAAAATAAATTCCCTCCAAAAATAATTTTGAACTATTTGTGCAATAATGCCAGTATAGCCTAAACCTGTCTGTTTTGCAAGTCTTTCCCAAAAGAAACTCAGATTTTTCCGTCCAGCTTCCCGGAATACTCCCGGCGGAAGGCGGCAAACTCCCCGGCGTCCAGGGCGGCGCGGATGCGCTCCATGAGGGTGTTGTAAAAATAGAGGTTGTGGAGCACGGCCAGGCGCATAGCCAGCATCTCCCCCGCTACAAAGAGGTGGCGCAGGTAAGCGCGGGAGAAGTGCTGACAGGCGGGACAATGGCAGGTGGGGTCGATGGGAGAATCGTCCAGCTTATACTTCTCATTTTTTAGGTTGATGGAGCCCTCCCAGGTGTAGAGCTTTCCGTGGCGGGCGTTCCGGGCAGGCATGACGCAGTCGAAAAAGTCTACGCCCCGCGCCACCGCCTCAATGATGTTGGAGGGCGTGCCCACCCCCATGAGATACCGGGGCTTGTCCGTCGGCATATGGGGTTCTACCGCGTCGATGATGTCGTACATTACCTGGGTGGGCTCCCCCACCGCCAAGCCTCCGATGGCGTAGCCGTCACAGTCGATTTTCCGGATCTCCTCCATGTGCCAGATCCGCAGATCGGGGTATGTGGCCCCCTGGTTGATGCCAAAAAGCATCTGCTGCGGGTTTACAACATCTGGCAAGGAGTTTAACTTGTCGTGCTCTGCTTTGCAGCGCTCCAACCACCGAACCGTCCGCTCGCAGGAGGCTTTGGCATAGTCGTATTCTGCGGGGTTCTCCACACACTCATCAAAGGCCATGGCCACATCGCTGCCCAGATGAGACTGGATCTGCATGGATTCCTCGGGGCCCATGAAAATTTTCCTGCCGTCGATGTGGGAGGAAAAATAGACCCCCTCCTCCTTTATCTTCCGGAGTCCGGCCAGAGAGAAGACCTGAAAGCCGCCGGAATCGGTAAGGATAGGGCTCGACCAATCCATAAATTTATGGAGGCCGCCCAGCTGGCGTACCACATCGTCCCCGGGCCGCAGGTGGAGGTGATAAGTGTTGGAAAGCTCGATTTGACAGCCGATGGCCTTCAGATCGTGGGCGGATACCGCCCCTTTGATCGCCCCCTGCGTCCCCACATTCATGAATACAGGGGTTTGGGCGGTGCCGTGGGCGCAGGTGAAAACGCCCCGCCGGGCCCGTCCTTCGGTTTTTATTACTTCAAACACAGGAAAACTCCTTTACTTATGGGAATTGAAGAAGGACTTCAAAGCCGCTTTTCGCTCCGGAGGCAGTTCCTTTTTGGGAACACCCGCCTCCGCGCCAGCCAGAGCCTGAAGCTGGTGGAGGCAGGCGCCGGCGTCCACCTGTAAACGGATCCGAAGCCAAATCTCCTCCGCCCCCAGTGACCGTAGCGCCTCCGGGGTCTCCACGCCGACTTTTTTGAGGTTGTCAGCCAGCACCGGGCCGATGTTGGGAAGCTCGGTCAGTTTCATGATCCACCCTCCTTTACGAGATGAACATGGCGTCTCCGAAGGAGAAGAAGCGATATCGCTCCTTTACCGCCTCCTGATAAGCTGCCAGCACATTTTCCCGGCCCGCCAGAGCGGAGACCAGCATAATGAGGGTGCTCTCCGGCAGGTGGAAATTGGTGATAAGCGCGTCCAGGGCCTTGAATCGGTAGCCGGGATAGATGTATATGTTTGTCCATCCAGCGCTTTCCTTCAGCTCTCCATTCTCCCCTGCCCAGCTTTCGATGGTGCGGCAGGAGGTAGTGCCCACGCAGATGACCCGGCCGCCATTTTTTTTGGTCTGATTGATGATATCGGCGGTTTGGGCGGAGATCATGCAGTATTCTGCGTGCATCTCATGCTCCAACGGGTCGTCCTCCTTCACCGGGCGGAAGGTGCCGAGGCCCACATGGAGTGTTACGTAGCAGACCTTTACACCCATTTGCTCCACCTGCGTCAAAAGCTCTTTGGTGAAGTGGAGGCCGGCAGTGGGTGCGGCGGCGGAGCCCACCTCCCGGGAGTAGACTGTCTGATACCGCTCGGGGTCGTTCAGCTCTTCTTTGATATAGGGTGGTAGAGGCATTTTGCCCAGCCGCTCCAGGATCTCCAGAAAGATCCCCTCATAGTGGAACTCCACGATACGGTTTCCGCCGGGGAGCGCCTCCAATACTGTGGCGGAGAGGAGAGTGCCGTCTCCAAAGGAGAGCTTTTGGCCCGGCTTCAGCTTCCGGCCCGGCCGAACCAGACATTCCCACCGCTTCTCTCCCCGGTCGATGAGCAGCAAGACCTCTGCCACGCCGCCGGAGGGCTCCCGGTGGCCCAAAAGTCGGGCGGGGAGCACTCGGGAGTCGTTGAGCACCAGGCAGTCGCCTGGCCGGAGGAACTGGGGCAGCTCATAGAAATGCCTGTGCTGGGTCTCCCCTGTCGCCTTATCCAGAAGCATGAGACGGGAACCATCCCGACGTGCCAACGGAGTCTGGGCAATGAGCTCCGGAGGCAGATCATAATAAAAATCCGAGGTTTTCATAGAAAAGTTCCCTTTTTTAATAGATTTCCACACCGGGATAGTAAAATTTTAAAATTTCATCAAAGGTCTTACCCTGCTGCGCCATAGCATAGGCCCCCCACTGGCTCATCCCCACGTGGTGCCCCCAGCCGGAGCTCTGAACGGTAAAGGCCGCATCCCCGGTAGTCGTCCCCCCCACGGGGGCGGGCAGGTACTGAACACCGCTGCCGGTGATGACATAGGGATTACCGGAGAGCTTTCTGGTACTGCCGTCTCCGCCGATGGCATAAACTCCGCTCATAGAGGAGATAGTCCCTCCGCCGTCGGTGTAGTATGGCTCTGCCGTGGTTCCGCCCGACTTGGTAACGGTGTAGTGCATAGAGTATAGGCCCAAAATAGTTCGGACAGACTCCCGGGTAAAGGGAAAGGTCTTCCCAATTGCGTCCGTAAAGGCAATAGACTTTACGTTTCCTGTGGGCGTGGTCTCGGTGATCTGAAAGTCCACAATGGTGGCGCAGTTGTAGTTCTTGCCTTGGAGGATGCGGGTGATCTCCGCACCGGTAAAGGTCTGCGTATGGTTCCAATAGGGGATCTTGTCCGAGATAGTGGCCTCATAGGGATCCACCACACCGCACAGGTAGGGGATCTGTTCGTTGCCGCTCCATACGTTGCGGACGTTCTCCGTGGCGCCGCCGTCAGAGGAGAAATAATAGGTCTGGGCCAGTTCCCCGTCGTACCAGGCCCGCAGCCCCGCCGTTTCGGCCACAGCCTGGGCGGTACGCTCACCGGTGTTGGCCATGCCGAAATAGACCTGACAGTGGGTAGTGGAGCAGATGTCGAAGCCTTGAGAGCCGTGGCGGTTTGCTCTGGTCTCATAGTAGCACCGGGAGGCAACAGCCTGGGCCTTCAGGGCCTCCAGGGGCCAGCTCCGGCTCATTTCCCGCGAGATGACACATTCTGTGTAGTCTTCGAAGTCTACCACATTGACGACGGTAAGGTCTCCCCCGCTCACCCGGCGGAACAGAAACGCCCCGTAATAGCGGTTGCTGCGGAAATATGTGGTGGACTTGACGCTGTCGTCCAGGCCGGGGTCAACGGTGAGGGAGCGTTCGCTTCCACCGTCAAACTGGAACAGGACGGTGGAGGTGCCGGTCTTTACCACGGAGACGCCATATGAACTGGTGCCCACCACCGTCCCTCCCGCTGTCTCTGCGGCGGTCTGCGCCTCGGCCTGCGTGGTGTAGGCCCCCAGGCGAACCTGCCACTCTCCGCTGATCCAGGCGGGAAAACCGCCCACAGCCTGGGCCTGGGCCAGGGCGTCCTCAAAGGTGGTCAAAACTGCTTCGGCGGGGAGCTGAACGTGCCAGCAGCCCACCGCGATGTCAGAGGAAATATTGCTGGAATAGCATTTGAGAGAGTCGCTGTATTTGGAGTCGATGCCGTACCAGACATTCTGAGTCTTGACCACGGAGATGCCGGTCTCGGAGGTATAGCCCAGAGGGACAAAGACACGATCCTCATCCAAGTAGCCCAGACGGTAGCCGGAGCCGGCGTCATTTGCCAGGTTGGCGCCCCCCAAGGCGGTAGTGCCGTAAGCTAAGCCCACGAATACAGGTGGGGTGACGCGCCCGATCCCGGCGGACTCTGTCGCCTGAGCGGCGGGAAAGGCTGCGGCGATGGATAGCGTCAGCGCGCATAGCACAGATAACCATTTACGTTTCATGGCGTACTCCTTTATTATGTATTGACACTGCCGGCCCGTTTGTGGTAGTATCAAAAAAACTTATTTAAGCGGTGCGTGAGATGGGACGAGACCATGCTGTCTTTGACATTATAATACAAAATCAGCCGCTGGTAAAGCCGCTGATTTTTTCTTTTTCACTGCGTATATATGGAATAAGATTTGGAGGTAGATTGCAATGGAAAAATTCAAGGTAGGTATCATTGGCTGTACGGGCATGGTGGGGCAGCGGTTCATCACCCTGACCTGCGGGCATCCCTGGTTTGAACTCACTGCTCTGGCCGCCAGTGCCCGCAGTGCGGGCAAGCCCTATGGTGAGGCGGTTGCGGGCCGCTGGAAGCTGGAAGTGCCCATGCCCGACGCAGTCAAGGATATGCCGGTGCTGGACGCCGAGGCAGACCTGGAGACGATCGCGGGTCAGGTGGATTTCGTCTTCTCTGCCGTGGATATGAAAAAGGAAGAGATCAAGGCGCTGGAGGAGGCATATGCGAAAGCGGAATGCCCGGTGGTATCCAACAACTCCGCCCACCGCTGGACGCCCGATGTGCCTATGGTGGTGCCGGAGCTGAACCCGGAGCATCTGGACGTTATCCCCGCCCAGCGCAAGCGGTTGGGCACCAAGCGGGGGTTCATCGCCGTCAAATCCAACTGCTCCATCCAGTCCTACGCTCCCGCCCTCTCCCCTCTGCGGGAAAAATTCGGACTGGAGAAGGTATTGGCCTGCACCTATCAGGCCATTTCCGGTGCGGGCAAGAATTTTGAGACTTGGCCCGAGATGGTGGACAATCTGATCCCCTATATTGGCGGCGAGGAGGAAAAGAGCGAGCAGGAGCCGCTGAAGGTCTGGGGCAAGGTGGAAAATGGCGTCATCGTCAATGCGGAAAGCCCCTCCATTACCGCCCAATGTCTTCGGGTACCTGTGACCAACGGCCACACCGCGGCTGTCTTTGTCACATTCAGGAAAAAGCCCTCTATGGAGGAGATGAAAGAGATTTGGGCCAACTTCAAGGGAGTGCCCCAGGAATTGGGCCTGCCCATGGCGCCCAAGCAGTTCTTCCATTACTTTGAAGAGCCTGACCGGCCGCAGGCCAAGCTGGATCGGGATCTGGAAAAGGGCATGGCCATCTCCATCGGCCGCCTTCGTCCCGACACCCAATATGATTACAAATTCGTGTGTTTGTCCCACAACACGCTCCGGGGCGCCGCCGGCGGGGCGGTAGAACTGGCGGAGCTCCTCTGCGCCAAGGGCTATATGGATCGGAAATAATTCTGGCAGCCAGAAAGGATTGATCTTCATGCGGGAACCTGTATTCAGCGGAGCCTGTACTGCAATCGTCACCCCCTTTGACAGCAGCGGCGCGGTAAATTATGAGGCGTTCGGCGCGCTTATTGAGGAGCAGATCGCCGCCGGCATCGATGCCATTTGTGTCTGCGGCACCACCGGCGAGAGCGCGACGATGTCCATTCGGGAACACATCGCCGTGGTAGAGTACTGTGTCAAGCGGGTGGATCACCGGGTGAAGGTGGTGGCCGGCGCAGGCAGCAACGATACCTCTGCGGCCGTCTATCTCTCCCAGCACGCACAGGATTCCGGGGCGGACGCCCTTTTGCTGGTGACGCCCTATTACAACAAGGCCACCCAGAGCGGTCTTATCAAGCATTACGAATATATCGCCGACCGGGTGGAGCTGCCCATTATCCTCTACAACGTGCCTTCCCGTACCGGGGTGAGCTTTACGGCAGAAACCTATAAAAAGCTGTCGGAAAATCCCAAGATCAACGGGGTAAAGGAGGCCAGCGGTAACTTTTCTCTGCTGGCGCACACCCGCTTCCTGTGCGGGAATGACTTCTATATTTGGTCCGGCAATGACGACCAGGTAGTGCCCATGATGAGTCTGGGCGCCCAGGGAGTCATCTCGGTGGCCGCCAACATTGTTCCTCAGGTGATGGTGCGTATGAGCCACCTGTGCCTGGCGGACGACTTTGCCGCCGCCTCCAAGCTCCAAATTGAGTATATGGACTTCATAGACGCGCTCTTTGTGGACGTAAATCCCATCCCTATCAAAACCGCCCTCAATCTGACCGGGCGGAACATGGGCGGCCTGCGGCTTCCCCTGTGCGATATGACGCCGGAGCATTTGGAGCTGCTGCGCTCTTCCATGGTGCGCATGGGCCTGCTGGCCTGAAGATCGGAAAGGACGTTTTACTATGCTGAAGATGCTCATTTCCGGCTGTAACGGACATATGGGGAACGTTGTCGCCCAGATCTGCCAGGAGGCGGGGGATGTGGAGGTGGTGGCCGGCTTCGACCTACTGGGCGCGGAGCGGGAGGACTTCCCTGTTCTCTCTCACCCTGCCGCTTTTCAGGGCGAGGCCGACGCGCTCATCGACTTCTCCTCCCCCGCCGCCCTTCCCGCCCTGCTGGAGTTGGGGGTGAGCCGAAATATTCCCCTGGTGCTGGCCACCACGGGCTATTCCCAGGCGCAGCTCGACGCCATTGACGAGGCAGCCGGGGCTATCCCCATCTTTCGTTCAGGTAATATGTCGCTGGGGATCAATGTGCTCATGGAGTTGGTGAACCGGACAGCGGCGGCCTTGGGAGACAGTTTTGACGTAGAGATCGTAGAGCGTCACCACAGCAGAAAGGTGGACGCCCCCAGCGGTACGGCTCTCATGCTGGCCCAGGCCGCCCGGGAGGCCCTTCCCTACGAGCCGCAATACGTGTATGAGCGCCAAAGCGTCCGAAAGCCCCGGGAAAAGCGGGAGATCGGCATTTCTTCCGTCCGGGGCGGCGGTATCGTGGGCGACCACGAGGTCATTTTTGCCGGCCGGGACGAGGTCATTGAGCTGAAGCATTCCGCAATGAGCCGGGAGGTCTTCGCCTCTGGGGCGCTTCGGGCCGCACGATTCCTGGCGCAGGTCAAACAGCCGGGGCTGTATTCCATGAAGGAACTGGTGGAACAGATCATTTGAATCAAAAGGAGCCGCTGAGAACTCAGCGGCTCCTTTTTGCTGCTTATGTATTGGAGTGGTCGTCTTCCGGCCCGCCGGGGCGCAAAGACCGGCCGTCGGCGTCGATCCCCTTTTCCATCAGACGCCGGTCTGCCCACTCCCGCATCAGAGCATAGAGCACAGCGAAAGTAGGCACGCCCAAGAGCATCCCGGTAAAGCCGAAAAGACCGCCGCCGACCACAATGGCCACCAGCACCCAGATGGCGGAAAGGCCTGTGGAATCACCCAGGATCTTGGGCCCCAGGATATTCCCGTCGAATTGCTGGAGGGCGATGATGAGGATGAGAAACCGCAGGGCGGCCCAGGGATCCACAATGACCAGGATCATTACGCTGGGCACCGCGCCGATGATGGGCCCAAAGAAAGGCACGATATTGGTCACGCCGATGATAACGCTGATCAGTACCGCATAGGGGACGCGAAGGATGGTGGACAGCACAAAGCAGAGAACGCCGATAATGGCGGAATCCAGCAGCTTGCCGTTGATAAAGCCCACAAAGATGGTGTTGGCCCGGCTGGATACCGACAGGATATGGCGCACGCCCTTGGCGGGAAAGAGGGCGTAAATGAGCTTCTTGAGCTGCCCGGAGAGCCGGTTCTTCCCTGACAGCATATAGATGGAGGCGATGAGCGCGGTAAGGGCAGTGACCACGCCGTTTCCGACCGCCACGCCGAAGTTCAGCAGATTTGGCATTGATGAGGTGAGGAAATCAGCGGCTTTACGAATGAGGGTCTGGTAGTCGTCCACAAAGCCGGTGAGGCCTTCCCCCTCCAGACCGAAGCGCTGGATCAGATCCTGAACCATCCGGTTGAGATTCTCCAGATAGATGGATAGATTGTTCACCAAACTGAAGATAGAGGCGCCAACCTGGGGCAGAATAAGCTGAAGAAGCACCATAATGACGGCCAGGGCGATGAGATAGACCGTGACGATGGCCAGCGTCCGCTTGTGCGCACTGTTGTAATAGACCTTCCGCTCAAAAAAGTTGGTGGGGGTATTCAGAAGATAGGCGATGATGAATCCGGCGATAAAGGGGCTGAGCACATCCAAAAACCGGCCCATCAAGGCCTTCACCTGCGGTAGGTGGGTCAAAACCAAATAGAGCAGGATCCCGCCGCATACCACCAGAAGATTGGACAGGCTGCGGCTGTCCAGCTGATACCACTTCCTTGGCCTCTCATCCATGAGCCATCCCTCCTCTTCCTGGATGATAGCACAAAAAGCTTACTGTGTCACCACCCGGTGGAACACTTTTTTGCCTTTCTTAAGAATCAGGCCATCGCCGGCAAAGGCGGCGGGCTCAAAATGGATCGTGGGATCGGTGGCTTTTTCACCGCCAACCTCTACGCCTCCCTGCTCTACCAGCCGGCGGGCTTCCTTTTTGGAAGGGGCGAGGCCGCACTTGAGCATCAGGTCGAGAAGGCCGATGGCGCCCTCGGAAAAATCACTGTCTGCCAGGGTGGTGGAGGGCATATTGGAGCTGTCTCCGCCGCCGGCAAAGAGGGCCCGGGCAGCAGCCTGAACCTTTTTGGCCTCCTCTTCCCCGTGAACCATCTTGGTCAGCTCAAAGGCCAGGATCTCTTTGGCCTCGTTGATCCTGCCGTCAGTCCAGGTGTCCATCTCGTCGATCTGTTCCAAGGGCAGGAAGGTCAGCAGACGGATGCACTTCATCACGTCGGCGTCCCCCACATTGCGCCAGTACTGGTAGAAGTCATAGGGGCTGGTCTTGTTGGGATCCAGCCACACGGCGTTGCCGGCGGTCTTCCCCATCTTGTTGCCCTGGGAGTCGGTGAGGAGGGTAATGGTCATGCAATGAGAATCCTTGCCCAGCTTCCGGCGGATGAGTTCGGTGCCGCCCAGCATATTGCTCCACTGGTCGTTGCCGCCGCACTGCATATTGCAGCCCACTGTCTGGAACATATGATAGAAGTCATAGGACTGCATGATCATATAGTTAAACTCCAGAAAGCTGAGGCCCCGCTCCATGCGCTGCTTGTAGCAGTCGGCCCGAAGCATATTGTTTACCGAGAAGCAGGCACCCACCTCCCGCAGCAGCTCTACATAGTTGAGCCCCAGCAGCCAGTCGGCGTTGTTGAGCATCATGGCCTTGCCTTCGCCGAAGTCGATGAATTTCTCCATCTGCCGCTTAAAGCACTCGGCGTTGTGGTCGATGTCTTCCTTGGTGAGCATTTTCCGCATATCGGTGCGGCCGGAGGGGTCGCCGATCATGGTGGTGCCGCCGCCAATGAGGGCAATGGGCTTGTTGCCCGCCGACTGGAGCCGCCGCATCAGGGTCAGGGCCACAAAGTGGCCGGCCGTCAGGCTGTCCGCCGTGCAGTCAAAGCCGATATAGAAGGTGGCTTTGCCGTTGTTGATAAGCTCCTTGACCTCCTCCTCGCTGGTCACCTGGGCAATGAGGCCCCGGGCCACCAATTCGTCGTAAATCGTCATGTCGATCCATCCTTTCTGTTGTTTCGGGGGCATAAAAAACGCCTCTGTCCCTTTGGGACAGAGGGCGTGATCTTACGCGGTACCACCTCTGGTTTGCCATTTTCTCGCGAAAACGGCCTCATGCCGTGCTTACACACGGCGGCGCTGTAACGGGCACACCCGGCCTACCCTACTGATCTAAAAATGTTGGGGCGGCAGCTCCGAGGGGTATTCTTCCGCACTTTGCCCTCCCCCTTCCACCAAACCGGGGTCTCTCTTTGCGGCAAACGCACGGCCTACTTGGCCTCTTCATCGCTGTAGGCGTATTATAATATGTGGATCTTCATTTGTCAACCATCTTCCGGCCTTCTGGCCACAAGCACATAGCGGTGGACGCGCCCCTCGATAACGCCCCGCTCGTCCAGGATACGCTGGGCTTCCAACAGGCGGTCAAAGCAGGCGTCCACGGAGAAGGCCGGGAACTCCCACTCAATGATCCGGGCGAACCACACCAGGGCCCCTATGTCATAGAATCGGATGGGCCGGAAGCACTCCTCTGCCCTTAAGATCTCAAACCCCGCCGCCTCGAACAGCCGTCTCTGTTCCTGCAGGTTCAGGCCGGGAAAGGGCTTGGGAGTTCCGGGGAGCAGAAGCTCCACCAGTTCCCGGTCGTTGTCCTCCCCCACCTGCTGGGTGATGAAAAATCCACCTTTTTTCAACACCCGTCGCAGTTCTGAAACACGATAATCTCCATGGCGGTTGATAACGATATCGAATTGAGCGTCGTCAAAGGGCATGTGCCCGTAGTCCGTCATCTCCCGAAGGTCGATCCCCAGGGGAAGAAGGGTCTTTCGGCACAGCGCTACATTTGGCGGATAGCCCTCTGTGGCGGCAGTGTTTTCGTAGGGGTGTCCCAAAGACAGCAGGAATTCTCCCCCGCCGGTACCAATGTCGAGCAGCTTCATACCGGGGGTGAGATAGCTTTGAACGATCTCCCGATAATTCCACGGCGGTGTTTCCTGATCATAGCGGCCGGCAAGGTGGGAGAAATCCCAGCCGCGGATGTGGGCCTGGGCCTCCTCCTCTTTCCAAAGCGCTTTCCACTCCTGTACATCCATCGTTTGCCCAACCCCTTTCTTGATATTTTTGCCATTATATCATAAGGCCGACAGGGCAACAACACCTTTTCTTGCCATAGGGGCCGGGATGTGATAAGATGAGACCAAATCATTGTACCGAAGCGGGAGGAATGTTTCGTGTTGTTTGTCCACTACCCCAAATGTACCACCTGTCAAAAGGCCAAGGCATGGCTGGATCGCCGGGGGCTTTCCTGCGAATGCCGAGATATCAAGGCGCAGAATCCCACCCAGGCCGAGCTGCGCGCATGGCACGCCAAAAGCGGCCTTCCTCTGAAACGACTGTTCAACACCAGTGGACTTCAGTATAAGGCCCTGGAGCTGAAGGACAAGCTTCCCACCATGAGCGAAGAGGAGCAGTTCGCCCTTCTCGCCTCCGACGGGATGCTGGTGAGGCGGCCTGTGCTGGTGGGCGAGGACTTCGCCTTCTTCGGCTTTAAGGAGGCCGACTGGGCGGCCCGGCTGGAAAAGAAATGATTGCAATTTGAAGCCCTACAGGGTAAAATATACCTTATTCGAAAGAGAAGGAGCGAATCCGCTATGCCGGAAGAGACAAAGCCTGTCATGAGCCAGAATTTTATCCATGATTTTATTGATGAGGACATCGCCCCCGGCGGACAGTTTGCCGGGATGACCGTCCATACCCGTTTTCCCCCTGAGCCCAACGGTTATCTACACATTGGCCACTGTAAGGCTCTCACCATTGACTTCGGTACGGCGGAAAAGTACGGCGGCCTGTGCAACCTGCGCATGGATGACACCAACCCCACCAAGGAAGACGAGGAGTTTGTGGATGCCATCAAGGAGGACATTCATTGGCTGGGCTTCGACTGGGGCGACCGCTTTTTCTATGGCTCAGACTATTTTGAGGAGGATTACCGCCAGGCGGTTGGCCTGATCAAAAAGGGTTTGGCCTACGTCTGTGAGCTGAGCCCTGAGCAATTTAAGGAGTACCGGGGCAGTATCGGCGTTCCGGCCCGCAGTCCCTACCGGGATCGTCCCATTGAGGAAAGCCTGGATCTCTTTGCCCGGATGCGGGCCGGTGAGTTCCCCAATGGCGCCATGACGCTGCGGGCCAAGATCGACCTGGCCAGCGGCAACTTCAATATGCGCGACCCTGTCCTCTATCGTATCAACCATATGCACCACCACCGGCAGGGGGATAAATGGTGTATTTATCCCATGTACGACTTTGCCCACCCCATCCAGGACGCGCTGGAGGGTATCACCCACTCCCTGTGCTCTCTGGAGTTTGAGGCACACCGTCCCCTTTATAACTGGGTGGTGGAAAACTGCGACCTGCCCTCCAAGCCCCGGCAGATCGAGTTTGCCCGTCTGGGCATCGACCATACCGTTATGAGCAAGCGCAAGCTCCGGGCTTTGGTGGAAGAGGGCAAGGTCTCCGGCTGGGACGATCCCCGTATGCCCACCCTCTGCGGTCTGCGCCGCCGGGGCTATACGCCCCGCTCCATCCGGAACTTCTGCGAGCGTATCGGTGTGGCCAAGGCGGCCAATGTGGTGGAGTACGGCTTTTTGGAGCATTGCCTTCGGGAGGATTTGAACGAGACTGCCTGCCGGGTCATGGCCGTCCTGCGGCCCATCAAGCTGGTCATCACCAACTATCCTGCCGGGCGCAGTGAGGAGTTTGAGGTGGAGAATCTCCCCGGCGATGAGAGCGCCGGTACCCGGAAGGTCACCTTCTCCCGGGAGCTGTGGGTGGAGGCGGAGGATTTCCTGCCTGAGCCGGTGCCCAAGTATAAGCGCCTCTATCCCGGCGGCCCTGAGTGCCGGTTGAAGGGGGCCTATCTCATCAAGTGTGTGGGCTATGAGACCGATGAGGCGGGCAATGTCATTGAGATCGCCGCCGAGTACGATCCCGACAGCCGGGGGGGCGATCCCGCCGATGGCCGCAAGGTCAAGGGCGCCACGCTCCACTGGGTGGACGCCGCCACGGCCCTGGACGCGGAAGTGCGGCTCTACGACAACCTCTTCTCTGACGAGGCGCCCGATGCCGGAGACAAGGACTTTATGGAGTGCTTGAATCCTGACTCCCTGGAGGTGCTTACCGGCTGCAAGGTGGAGGCCGGTCTCTCCTGCCCCAAGGTAGAGGAGCGGTATCAGTTTATGCGTCAGGGCTATTTCTGCGCCGACAGCAAGGACTCCAAGCCCGGCCATCTGGTTTTCAACCGGGCGGTGAGCCTGAAGGACAGCTTCAAATTCTAAGGGTCGAAGGAGGACGCGGCTATGTATCATTTTCGCAACGATTATTCTGAGGGCTGCCATCCCAAAGTCTTGGAGGCCCTGACCGCTGTCAACGGTGAGAGTGTCATCGGTTACGGCGGGGACGATTACTGCAAGTCCGCTGCCGATCTGATCCGCGGACTGTGCGAGGCGCCCAACGCCGATGTGCAGTTCATGGTGGGCGGTACCCAGACCAACTTCGTCACCATCGCTGCGCTTCTGCGGCCGTGGGAGAGCGTCATCTCCCCCACCACCGGTCACATCAACGGCCATGAGGCCGGCGCTGTGGAGGCCACTGGCCACAAGATCCTCCAAGCTCAGGCGCCCGCCAACGGCAAGCTTACCCCCGCCCGTATCCTCCCCATCGTGGAGGCTTGCAAGGACGAGCATGTGACGAAGCCCCGGCTGGTCTATATCTCCGACGCCACGGAGACCGGCGGCGTGTATACCAAGGCGGAGCTGGCCGCCCTTTATCGCTGCTGTCAGGCCAACGACCTGTATCTGTTCCTGGACGGCGCACGTCTGGGCTGTGCCCTGGCCTCGGTGGAGAACGACCTGACTTTGGCAGACATCGCCGCGCTCACCGACGCTTTTTACATCGGCGGCACCAAGAACGGTGCCATGATGGGCGAAGCGCTGGTGGTCACCAACCCGGCGCTGACAGAAAACTTTTTCCGCATGAAAAAGCAGCATGGCGCGGTGCTGGCCAAGGGCTGGCTGTTGGGCGTACAGTTCCAGGCACTGCTGCAGGACGGGCTCTACTTCAAAATTGCCCGAAACGCCGTGGAGGTGGCGCAATATCTGCAGGGCGGCCTTAAAAACTTAGGCATCCCCATGATGACTGAGTCTACCACCAACCAGATCTTCCCCATCGTCCCCAACGAGCTGCTCCCCCATTTGGACAAGCTGTGTACCTATGAAGTCTGGGGCAAGGCGGACAAGAGCCACACCATCATCCGCTTCGTCACATCCTTTGCCACGTCCATGAAGTCCGTGGACGGTTTTCTCAAGGCGCTGAAGGATCTGACGTAAGCGTGGGCGGCCCCTATAAGGAAAAAAGAGGCGCGGTCATATGACCGCGCCTCTTTTCTATTTGTCTCAGGCCTTGCCGTCGCAGCCCAGAACATTGACGATCTTGTCTTTGACGATCTCCTTGATATAGGCCCGGCCGTCCCCCATGTATTGGCGGGGATCAAAGTGATCCGGATGGGCGTCAAAGTGCTCCCGGATCCCGGCGGTCATACCCAAGCGCAGATCGGAGTCGATATTGATCTTGCACACCGCCAGCCGGGCGGCCTGGCGAAGCTGATCCTCCGGTACGCCGATGGCGCCGGGCATCTTGCCGCCGTGGTCGTTGATGATCTTTACGAAGCGCTGCGGTACTGAAGAGGCGCCGTGAAGTACGATGGGGAAGCCGGGCAGCCGCTTGGAGACCTCCTCCAGGATATCGAAACGGAGCTTGGGATCGGTGCCGGGCTTAAACTTGTAGGCGCCGTGGCTGGTGCCGATGGCGATGGCCAGGGAGTCGCAGCCGGTCTTGGAGACGAACTCTTCCACTTCCTCGGGTCTGGTGTAGTGAGAGTCTTCCGCAGAAACCTGTACGTCGTCTTCGATGCCGGCCAGAGCGCCCAGCTCGGCCTCCACCACTACGCCGTGGTCATGGGCATACTCCACCACCTTTTTGGTGATGGCGATATTCTCCTCAAAGGGCTTGGAGGAGGCGTCGATCATCACGGAGGTGAAACCGCCATCCACGCAATCCTTGCAGGTTTCAAAGTCCGCGCCGTGATCCAAATGGAGCACGATGGGCAGACCGGTATCCTCCACGGCGGCCTCCACCAGCTTGCGCAGGTAGACGCCCTTGGCATACTTCCGGGCCCCGGCGGAGGCTTGGAGGATCACGGGGGCCTTCACCTCAGCCGCGGCCTCGGTAATGGCCTGCACGATCTCCATGTTGTTGACATTGAACGCGCCGATGGCATAGCCGCCATCATAGGCTTTGCGGAACATTTCAGCAGATGTGACAAGAGGCATGATCCAAAACTCCTTTATTCTAAATGTTGAGGTTCCAATCAGACAGTTTCCTGTCCGATCATAGTGCGCATAACGGTGTACTTGTCCTCGTCGATCCCCTTCTTCATGCTCAGCGCTTCCCGGATGTCAAAGTCCACATACTGGCTGTTTTGCTGGCACACGACCCGGTCGGTTTGGCCATTGGCCAGAAGCATAACGGCGGAATAGCCCATATGGGTGGCGTTGACACGGTCACGGGCGGAGGGAGCGCCGCCCCGCTGGATATGACCCAGCACGGTGACCCGGGTGTCCAGCGCGGTGGCGTCCTTGATCCTGGACGCCACTTCGTAGGAACTGCCCACGCCCTCGGCCACAATGATCATATAATGGGTGCGGCCGGTGAGCCGGGCACGGCGGATAGGCTCGATCACATCGGCCTCAAAGTCCACGGGCTTTTCCGGGATGAGGACGGCGGTGGCGCCGCAGGACAAGCCCACATAGAGAGCCAGGTGGCCCGCCCGGTGCCCCATGACCTCCACCACGGAGCAGCGCTCGTGGGACTGCATCGTATCCTGGAGCTTGTCGATACACTCCACGGCGGTGTTGCAGGCGGTGTCATAGCCGATGGTGTAGCTGGAGCAGGCGATATCGTTGTCGATGGTGCCGGGCACGCCGATGACGGCGATGCCGTGCTCAGACAAGGCGTGAAGGCCCCGGAAGGTACCGTCGCCGCCGATGCCCACGATGCCGTCCAGGCCCAGGAGCTTGCAGGTATTGACGGCCTTCTGCATGCCGGCCTCGGTACGGAACTCCTCGCTGCGGGCGGAGTAGAGCATGGTGCCGCCCAGCCGGGTGATACCGCTGACCCGGGCGTAGCCCATGACCTCGGCATCTCCGTTGATCAGGCCGTTAAAGCCACGGCGGATGCCCACACATTCAATGCCCAGGTGAGTACAGGTACGCACCACAGCCCGAATGGCGGCATTCATGCCGGGGGCGTCTCCCCCGCTGGTCAAAACGCCGATACGGCGTACTGCGTTCTCCATATCATTATCCCCTTTCATACAGTCAGTTCAGTGTCTTGCTTATCCAATGCGAAAGCGTAACGGTCTATGACCGGCTTGACCGTTTCACATAAGAACCGCTCTACCTGCTGTGGACAGCGGCCGATATATGCCTTGGGATCCAGATGGGCCTGGATCTCCTCCAGGGAAAGGCCCAGCATGGGCTCCTTCGCCATTCGCTCCACCAGGTCGTTGGGCAAACCCAACTCCTTAATAGTATGTCCCGCCTCCAGAGAAAGCTGGCGGATCCGCTCGTGAATGGCCTGTCGGTCGCCGCCCTTCTTTACCGCGTCCATCATGATGTTTTCGGTGGCCATGAAGGGCAGCTCTTCCAGTACGTGCTTTTCGATAACCTTCTCATGGACGATGAGACCGGAGGCCACATTGGTGTAAAGACTCAGAATGGAGTCCACGGCCAAGAATGACTCCGGAACGGAGATGCGCTTGTTGGCTGAGTCGTCCAGCGTCCGCTCAAACCACTGGGTGGCGGCGGTGATGGCTGGATTCGCGGCGTCGGAAAGAACATACCGGGCCAGACCGCAAATACGCTCACAGCGCATTGGGTTGCGCTTATAGGGCATGGCCGAAGAGCCGATCTGTTTGGCCTCGAAGGGCTCCTCCACCTCCTTCAGATGGCATAGAAGCCGCAGGTCGGTGGCAAATTTGCTGGCGGATTGTGCGATGCCGGAGAGGGTGGCCAGAATGGCAGCGTCCACCTTCCGGGAATATGTCTGACCCGAAACGGGGACGACCCGCTGGAAGCCCATCTCGGCGGCGATCTTCTCCTCCAGCGCCTCGACCTTTTCATGGTCGCCGTCAAAGAGCTCCAAAAAGCTGGCCTGGGTTCCGGTGGTGCCCTTGGAGCCCAACAGGGCCAGGCGGTCGATGCGGTACTCCACCTCGTCCAGATCCAGCAGAAGATCGTTCATCCAAAGGGTGGCCCGCTTCCCTACCGTCACCAGCTGGGCGGCCTGGAAGTGGGTATAGCCCAAAGTGGGCAGGGCCTTATAACGATCGGCAAAGGCCGCCAGATAACTCAGCACCTTCACCAATTTATCCCGAAGCAGCGTCAGGCCTTCCCGCATGAGAATGATATCGGTGTTATCCCCTACGTAACAGCTGGTGGCCCCCAGGTGGATGATGGGCATGGCTTTGGGGCACTGCTCCCCATACGCATGGATGTGAGCCATTACATCGTGGCGGAGGGTCTTTTCCCAGCGGTCGGCGGCGTCGTAGTCGATGTCATCCACGTGAGCTTCCAGCTCTGCCACCTGCTGCGCTGTCACAGGCAGGCCCAGTTCCATCTCGCCTCTGGCCAGAGCGACCCAAAGCCGCCGCCAGGTGGAGAACTTTTTGTCCGGGGAGAAGAGATAGCGCATCTCGGCGCTGGCATATCGAGAACAAAGCGGGGTCTCGTAACTGTTTTTGTTCATGGCTCCCTCATTCCTCGTTTCAACGAAAAAGAAAAGACTGGAAACTATTGTACCACAAAAAGGCAGATAGGGGCAACCCCTACCCGCCTTTTTTGTGAAAATTTTATCGATTCAGAAAACGCTCCAACCGGTCAAGCCCTTCCCGGATATTCTCCATAGAGGCGGCGTAGGACCAGCGGACAAAGCCGGGCGCCTCAAAGCCCTCTCCGGGAACCAGGGCGACGAGCCCCTGCTTGAGAAATTCGGTGGCGAAATCCTCTCCACTCTGGATGAGGACGCCGCCAATGGTCTTTCCGATGAGCTTTTCAATGTTCATCATCACATAGAAAGCGCCCTCGGGCTTAATACAGCTCACGCCTTCGATGGCGTTCATCCGCTCCACCATGTAGTTGCGCCGCTCCTCAAAGGCCGCTTTCATGACGGCCACCGCCTCCTGGGAGGCGGTAAGGGCGGTGAGCGCCGCCTTCTGAGAGATCGCACAGGGCGAGCCGGTGGAGTGGCTGACAAAATTGGACATGAGTTTGGCGATGACCGGCTGGGCCAGGGCGTAGCCGATGCGCCAGCCGGTCATCGCGTAAGATTTGGATACACCGTTGATGAGGATGGTGTGCTCCTTGACCTCCTGACTCAGGGAGGCCACGCTGGTAAAGGGCTTTCCATCGTAGATGAGGTTGCAGTAGATCTCGTCGGAGATGATGTAGAGATCGTGCTTGACACACACATCGGCCAGGGCCTTGAGCTGGACAGCATCATAGACCATGCCGGTGGGATTGGAGGGATTATTGAGGATGATGGCCTTGGTTTTGGAGGTGATGGCCCTCTCCAGCTTCTGGGGTGAGAGCTTAAAGTCTTCGTCCTCGGTGGCGCTTACCATCACCGGCGTCCCCCCTACCATGCGGATCAGCTCGTAATAGCTCACCCAGGCGGGTGTGGGCAGGATGACCTCATCTCCGGGATTGACGATGGCTCGAAGGGCCAGATAAACCAGATGCTTGGCGCCGCTGGAGACCACCACTTGATTGGGGGCGTATTCTACGCCGCAGTCAACCTTCATTCTGGCGCAGATCGCCGTCTTCAGATCCAGGTCGCCGGAGGCGGGAGTATAGCGGGTGTAATTATCCCGAATGGCCTGAAAGGCAGCGTCCTTAATGTGGCTGGGGGTGGGAAAATCCGGCTCGCCGGCGGCGAAACCAATGACATCCTGTCCTTCTGCCTTCATCTGCTTGTACAGACTGTCAATGGCCATGGTGGTCGAAGCGCGTACCCCCATGGCGATATGGGAAAGCTCCTTCATCCTTCATTCCTCCTGAAAAACTGGTTCAAACCACCGATATTATAGGTGCGGCCGAGGAAAAAAGCAAGCCCTTTTCCTCAGCTTCTGCGCTTCGGTTCGGTATTCTTCTGATAGAGCAGAAAAAGTCCTTTCAGCAGCAATTCGGGATCCTGCTGGATCGCGTGGCGGCAATAGGGCACCACCTCGTCGGCATAGCATCCGGTGGCGATAATGGCGGCGGTGCATCCGATCTCCTCCTCCAGCCGCTGGAGCATCCCATCCACCAGACTGGCGTTGCCGTAGATGACGCCGGATTGCATTGCGTCCACCGTGTTGTGACCAAGAAGAGACGCTGGGCGCATCAGGGAAATGTGGGGTAGCTCGGCAGCCTGCCGGGACAGGGCCTCCAGTCCTACCCGGACGCCGGGGGCGATAACGCAGCCCTCGTAGACGTTGCCCCGGAGCAGAGAGAAGGTGATGGCGGTGCCGAAGTCCACTACAATGACGGGAGAGGGACTGCGGTCATATTTGTCAATGGCGCCGACACAGTAGGCCACGATATCCGCCCCCAGCTGCGCGTGCATATCGGAGCGGATGTCCAGCCCTGTACGGATACCTGTTCCCACGACAAGGGGCGGCCTGCCGGTGAGGCGCTCTATGGCCTGCGTCAAGGCGGCGGTCACCGGCGGGACAACACTGGCGACAATACCGCCGGTGATCTGCTTCGGCTCTACATGGTAGAGCTGGAACAGAGAGAAGAGCTGAATGGCAAACTGATCGCCTGTAGCGTGAGGATCGGTGGAGCAGGTGGAGCGCAGCGCCAGCTCTCCCCCCTCCTCAAACAGGGCCAGAGTGGTGATGGAATTTCCGATATCGGCAGCGAGGATCATAGTTCCAGCTCCTTTTTTCCTTCTTTTCTACAGTATACCACCATAGGGAAAATTTCACAAGCGGAAGCAGTATGCAAAAAAGAGGAGACGCAAATGGCCGTGTCTGATAAGGAAGTAACCGAAGCAACGGACCGGGCAGACGGGCAAGTGGTAATATGAAAACGGCAGGGACCAGTTACAAGCTGGCCCCTGCTGTTTTTCTATGTTCATCGGTCTTGCCCCCGTCCTACGCCCCGCAGGGCGTGAGAGCGTCAGCAATTCGGGAGAATTGCGAGAAGCGTACCAAACCGCTGGCCCCGCCTTATGCTCACCCATCAGCAAGCATCCTGCCACCCCACCGTGGCGGGCCACTTGGCTCACGGGTCTGCATATACCACCCTCTGAACAACCTTTATTTGATTTGGCTAAGTCGCTCTAATATATCAAGGGCGGCTTCCTTTATATCCGGGGAACAGGAACGCAAAAGGGCCACCACTCGCTCGTTGGCATAGTTCGCCTCCTGGATTTGTACCCCGGTCAATAGCTTCGAGAGGTTAAGCCCCAATGCACCACATAAAGCATCCAACAGCTCTAAAGTAGGTCGTACCCGCCCGTTTTCAACCTTTGACAAGTAAACCACTGTAATGCCCACTTGTTCAGCAAGGACTTCCTGGGTCATGTTTTGTCCTTTGCGGCTGTCTTGGATCCGTTGTCCTATGATTTGATAATCAATCGCCATATTATCACCGAAGCTATTTTATATGACTTGACCTATCTTTTTAATATCTTGACAGATTAACTTAATGTGATAGAATAAGTTTGAGGCAAAATCTCTCAAAATTATCAGAGGGGGAATAAACATGAAAGAATGTCCAAGCTGTAAGGCAAAGAACAGAAATGACGCTTCCATTTGTGCGGAGTGCGGGGCTGACCTGAAAGACGTACCCGCCACCGCCGACGAGTGGGCCACTGCCGCCGGGGATTTTCTGAACAAGGCAAAGACTGCGGCGACCACCGGGGCGAAAAAAGTCAAGGAAGTTGCCCAGACCGGGGCGGCGAAAGTGCAGAGGGCTATGGAGGACGCCGAACAAAAGGCGGAGGCCGCCAAAGCCGCTGGCGTTTCTTCTGGTGGCTGGGACGCCGCCGTGGATACGCCCGCCTCTGCTCCCATGGGTGGCGTACCCCAAAAGGGTGGTAGTATTTTGGTAGACCAGAGTGAACAAATTGTCGCTACCATTGGCAACAATTACCTCCAGAATTTTTTGACTGGCGGGGCTGTGGCTCAGAGCATTGGCTTACTGACCCAAAAGCGGTTCTATTACAAGGGCCGGAATTTCAGCGGCGAGGGCAAGGCCATGAAAAACACCACCGAAGAAGGCGTGGTGTCCATTGAGGATATTACCTTTACCATGTTTAGCCACACCCGGCACATCGGCGCACTGGTGTTTGCCATTCTTTTGACTGTAGTAGGGGTTTTCTTCCTGGGCATTTCTGGAATGGAGGCCATGTGTCCTATTCTTTTTGTTGCCGCTCTTCCGTTCTACATCATGTATTTTGTGAACCGCCAGACCCTGTTTGTGATCTCATTCCCCGGCGGCGGTTTTGGCTTTGACGTGAAATATTACCCCATCGCCGACATCCGGGACTTCCAGCGCCAGCTCCACCTGCTGAAAGATCACCGCAAGGAGGGCGGGGACGCATGAGAGAACAATATCCCTTTTTCCGGGACGGTGACGAACAGACCCGGGCCGTCATCGGAGAGGAAGCGATCAACGCCGACCTGGACGGCGAGTATCAAAAGCCCTACGCCGTTCTCACCCAAAAGCGGCTTTACTGCAAAAACGAGCAGGGAAATTTCATCACAGACGCCGCCGCTCTGCGCTCGGCGGGCAAGGGCCTTTTGCCGGGGCAGAACTGGTTTTTGTGGGCGGTAGCGGCCTGTGTAAGTTTGTTGCTGGTACTGCTGTGCCTCTGGTATTGGGGATTGGACGGGCGGTGGCGTACTGAAAATATCAGCTATGACGCCCAAAGATACATCGACAAATACCATGTTTTTGAAGAGCAAGTAAAGGAATATGAGGAACAGTTAGCACTTTATGATGAGGCCCAAGGGAAACAGGAAGAGTATGAGAAAATTTGGAACGACAATGGATACGAAGAAATCGCGCAGGAAATCAGCGAACGCCTATCAGAGGTAAACTCCGCACAGCAAAAAATAGATCAACTCACCAAAACGGTAAGCGATATGCGGACCGAAATTGCTGACTGTGAAAAACAAATAGCGGATAACCAAGGTGTCATTCAGAGTAAGCAGAAAAAAAGGCAGGAAATTATTGCTGAGTGGAACAAAACCTATCCCAGATATAAAGAGTATTATGACTTGCATTACTGGGTGGAAGCATCTGATTTAGCAAAAAAACTTAACAGCTTGAGCGATGAACGGGATCGACTGTCAAAAGAGATTAAAGATTTGCAGTCAAAAAACCAGTCACTTCAAACTAAAATTGCAAAGCTTCAAGCTGAACTGCCAGAGTATCAGAGCAATATTGATGAGACGCAGGCAGAAGTAGATACCCTCCGGGGAAAGTTCACAGAAGAATATGGTGAAAAAAGTTCGGAAATAGACGCAATGAGGCAGAACATTGCCGAGCAAAAAGATATTCAAGCCAGCATTGACTGTGATAACCTGAAAAGTGAGATTCAGCGTTTCGAGGACAGCAAAGCCGATTACAAGAACGCCCAGAGCGTCCAGCGGAAGGTCAAGCTGTTCCTACCCTGCCTATTGGTCTTTGCCGCCTGTGTGGTCGTTTTTATCATTCTTACCGCATTAAAACGGACAAAACCCGCCGTGATTGCGGCCCTGGCTTCCATTGGCATGGGGCTGATATGTGCGTCTCTATCCGAAACGAGTGGCTTTGGCTATTATTACATCGTGCCCCTGTCTCTGGCTGTTGCCTTGCAGGTATTGCGTGTTCTGGCGGTGGTGCTGGTGGTGCTGGCCCTGTGGTGGAACCGCAAGCAAACCGTGTTCCAGATCGTCCACAATGCCGGGGCATTTTCCTTCACGCCCAGCGTGTACCCCGCCGAGGAATTGAGGCAGTTTGCCGAGCAAGTGCGGCTTATGCGGGAGGGCGAGGCGAATGGTGAGTAACCCCGGCTTTCTGCTCTCTGGGGCGGTCTGCTCCGCTGTCCTCGCCCCGGAGGCCGTCACCGTCAAAGGGAACTATTACCGCTATGACCTACATAAGCGGCGCAAGGTGTCTGGGCCTGTGACGGTGGACTTGCTGAACGTCCTCCGGGTGGGCCTCACAAAGACCTACTCCCGGCTTATGTTCGCCTTTCCCATGGGCTTCGGGCTGCTGACCCTGTTCATCCGGGCCATTCCCGCCCTGGAAGTCAAAAAGACCTTTTTCGAGATTGAGGACGTGTGGGACGCTTCGGTGGGCATGACCCTTTGGAGCCTGCCCCATCAAGATTTTCTCTGGAAGCTGTGCGGCGTTCTGTGTCTGCTCACCATCCCTTTGTACTGGCTGAGTTACCGCAACGACCTGGAAATCAACACCACCAAGGGGCGGTATCTGCTTCCCCGCAAGGGGATGGAAGCGGCACAGATCGCCAGCTTCCAGCGGGAGTTTACAAGGCTGAAAGAGGCTCGACAAAAGGTCCAAAAAGGCGCATAATGAAAGCGGCTGGCGTAAACGCTGGCCGCTTTTATCCATAGAAAGCGGGGAATTGACTATGAGCGATGATTTTTCCATTGAAGTGCTGTGGGAAGAAATGAAGAAAGAGTTAGAGAAAGAAGGCTATACAAAAAGAGAGCCCAAAGAAGTGCTGGGAGAGCAGTTAAAGGAATTTCGTGTAAAGCGAAAGATGTCCGTTGCAGAGGCAGCAAAGAAAAGCGGATTTTCAACGGGAACCATATCAAACTACGAAAACGGGAAAACATCTCCTACATGGAATGATCTGCAAATCTTAAGTTTTACTTATGACTTTTCTTTGTACGATTTTTTGGGAATAGAAAAAGCGGACTACGAAAGCGACTGCAATGTATTTAAGCGGTATGGGCTTAGTGAAACTTTTTATCGTGAGCTATTCTTTGCAAAAAAATATGGAGTACATAATGATATACTGAATTGTATAAATCTTATATTTGAATATCCGCTGTATGCGGCTACATTGTTTGAGAAATTATCTTGCTTTTTCAACATCTCATTTCATGAGCAAATAGACCACATTCCGCTAAAGCTGCCGCCTGACGCTTCCTTGAGGTTGCTCCTTGAACCTGTCATTCGCACCTTGGGAGATATATTCAACGCAAAATACCCAGAGAGGCAAAAGAATGCAATTCTATCTTTGCTGGGGCAACACCAAACAGCAATCCAGGCAAGTCTATTTGACAAAACACAATCGTGCGAAAAGTGATACACATCATTCCCTTTAAGGCTGGTGGCTTCTGCCGCCAGCCTTTTTCTGTTCAAAATTTTGAACAGGGGCTATCAAAAAGATAGTTATAAAAAAGCAAGCTTACAATTTTTTGAGTATACGGCATGAGAGGGAGATATATGGCAAAATAGGGACATCCAAGGCGCTTTGAGTACATACAGTCCCTATCCGCTATTGCCAGTTGTCCGGGTCGCTCCCGGATGCTGGCCCGCTCACTCGAAAGGAGTGTTATCAATGCCCAAGCACACATTACCCCCTGCCGCCCACGGCTCTAAACTGCCCGTGGTGAAGATCGGCCCGAAGTATGAGGGCAAGGGCGACACCCGCCGCGTCATCGGTGCGGAGTTGACCGGTCTGCTGCCCTTTGACGGTATGGCCGCCGTCCCCATCGTCATCCCCAACCTGGAGGTCGCCACGCTGCCTTCTCAGGAGGTCATCACCGAGCGAAATATGCGCCTCGATCTCCTGGTCGGAGATTTCCAGGGCCTGGTGATTGAGTTCTCCGGCGGTGATTTCGGGGCGGTCCGCTATACGGGCCACGCCACTGGCGTTACCTTCCCCAACCTGAACGCCCCCAGCTCCACCAACCCCAAGTCCTGACCTGGCAAAGCAGGAGCCCCTACGGGGGCTCCTGCCGAGCCAACCAAGCCATTGCTTTTAGGAGGATTGAACTATGATTGCTAACATCTGGAACACCCTGTGCAATTTAGATGTCAACACCATGGGGTGCATTACTGCCGCTGGTGCGTTTGTGCTCTCCCTGCTTTGTTTTTTTGAAGCGTACATGGAGCATAAAAAGCAGAAACAGGGCAAGCAGACGGAAACCTTCGCTCCGCATATTTTCATCTCCATCGCCATTTTGTTTGGCGTAGCTTCCATCGTTTCCTTTTTCGCAGGCATTATTTTAAGCTGGTTGGTATAAGGAGGAGAACTAAAATATGTTCATTTTTCAAATTATAGCTGCCCACTTCCGCAAGGTGGGCTATGCGTTCAATTTCTACGGCAACATGATCGCCACAGGCATTGAGGCGGACAATCAGGAAATGCGGAAAGAGGGGTATAAGGGCCTTAAATGGCTCCTGGTCCCCCGGCTGGTTCTTTGGGGTGTCCCTGGTATCTATTATGCCTGGAAGGGCCTCTTGATAGGCTATGTAGAACTGGTCGGCATTTTCTATATCATTGCTGCCGTTGTCGCCGCCTCCATCAAAGCCCCGGAGCCGCCCAAGCAGGAGATCGTTGTCTCGCCGGATGACGCTATTGTGATGAAACACGCTAAGGAGGGACGCAACGCTCTGCTTGACTATATTTCCATCGTCTGCGAGAGCCTTGCCGAGCAGACCGAGATTTACAGTCCAGGAGCCAGGGACGAACTGGCCTATCCCAGCCTCAACAAGTGTATTCACATGGAAAAGGGTGTGCCGGTAGTTAGCGTCCAGCTACACTATGAAGGGGAGATAGACCCGGCGCAATTTAAGGAGCGGTTCAATGATAGAATGCTCCAGAAGCTGGAAAGCGGCAAATTTACGGACAAGCCCCCTGCCCTGTTCTATGACAAGGACAATATCCCCCATACAGCGATCCAGGCTATCCGCTGTGTACCGTTCAAAGGCAAAAAATACATCCGGCTGGATGTGGTGCGGGTCAACGAGGAGGCTCTTGCGCTCATGAATGAGGTGGAGCGGGAAAGTCAGTCCATGATCGACACCGAAGAGCAACTTGACGATGGAGGGCTTTAAGGCCCCCCGTCTGGCCTTGGGGTATGACTTGGACGCTTGGGTGAATTTCCGAGAGAAAGAGCCAATCACCATTGACATATCACCGTCAGAGAACAGTCACATTCTGCTCTGCGGCATGAGTGGGTCGGGCAAGTCGTACATGGAACACCAGCTTCTTGCCCGCCTCATTCAAGCCGAACAAGACCGGGGCGGAGAATACTATTTCGCTGATTATAAAGGGGACGACAGCTTCAATTATTTGTGCAAATGCCCCCGGTACTATACCTACAAAGATACGCTGACCGCTCTGGATATTGTCCACTCCCGTATGATCGCCCGTCAGTCCGGGGAGGACGCCACCAGAACCCCGGTCACGCTGGTGTGGGACGAGTACATGGCCCAGGCCCTCAACCTGACCAGCGAGGACAAGAAAGCCGCCGCTGTAATGATGAACAAGGTGAGTGAGATCCTGCTGCTGGGCCGCTCCCTCTCGGTGCGCCTGATCGTTTCCTGTCAAAGACCGGACGCCATAGCGTTTCCCGCCGGGAGCCGCCTCAACTATGGCGTGGTCTGTGTTGTCGGGGCGGCGGTGCGCTCTATCTACGAAATGTTGCTGCCAGACCACATGGAGCAAGTCAAGGGCCGACAGTTTGGACGGGGCGAAGGGGTGGTATTACTCCAAGGCTCCACCTTCCGCTATATCAAAGTCCCCACTGTCCGGGACGAAAACCGTATGCGGCAAACCTGCCTTGAAGCATTAAGCAGAGAATGACTCACCAGCACCACGGGCGGGGGTGAAGCGAAGCGAAAGCCCCCGCCCGTGGGAGCGGCCCCACCGGGGCCG